>JBLHLE010000524.1:0-5836 GCA_047620805.1 Pirellulaceae bacterium | reverse complement strand
GTTGTTGTTTACTGATCACCACAGAGAAGGGTGTCAGGGTATTGCTAAGGTGGATCGCGGTGTGACGAAAGTCGCAGCTCCCAAAGCAGAGCAGGAACTATTTGAGCAGCCAACTCAGTTTCGCAAGTGGTTTCCAAAACTGGGCGACAAGTATTCAGTTTATGGAGCCAGTTACGCAAGGCCTCCTCAGACGGCCATCTCTTTAGATAAGACGTTTGAACCCGATGAGACATTCAAGTGGCAAGGATATGAAATCGGTTGTGTGAGTACTGCGGGGCACTCCCCGGGCGGTATGAGTTACGTGGTTAAGAAGAACGGCAAGTCGATTGGGATTTCGGGTGGTGTGATTCACTCTGGCGCGAGAATGACGACTTGGTTTGATACCGAATGGGACTACGGTTTTGGGAAAGGCATTGATACTTTGATGAGTTCGGTCGAACGTTTGAAAACCGAAGACCTGGCGATGTTGTTACCTTCTCACGGGCCGGTCATTGGCAAACCTGATGAAGCGTTGGGAGTATATCTGAAAAAGCTAAAAGCATTTCGCGCAGATTACATTCGTGGCTATCAGGTTTTCGACGCCCCACCCGAAACTCGCGACTCGATTTCAAAACCGACGAAGGTCCCACTCATAAACCAGGTTACTCCACATCTTTACAAGTTGAGTCACAAGACGCAAGGAAAGAACTTCGCCATCATAGTGGCGGACAGCGGCAAAGGTCTCGTACTGGATTGCGGGCTGATGCCCGAGTCGATGTTGGATGAAATTCTGGTTGGAATGCGTCAACACATGGGTTTGAAGTCGATCGACGCCTTCTGGATTTCGCATATGCACGGGGACCATTTTCTGCAGGGTCCGGCGTTGAAAAAGAAGTTTGGTGCCGAGGCCTGGACGTTGGATCGTATTGTCGATCGGTGCGAAAACCCGCGGCGCTATGACTATGCGGCGTTGATACAGGCTTATGGTGACGGCTTTGACGGAATGAAGATCGAAAAAGGTTTTCGCGATGGAGAAACCGTTGAGTGGGAAGGGTATAAGATTCAAGTGGATTGGATGCCGGGCCAGACGGAGTTTGGCTGTTGTTTGTGGCTCGAGATCGATGGCAAGCGAATCGCGTTCACTGGCGACAATCTGTTTGGTAATCCCGCCGACAAAACAAACAACGGACACGAGGCAGTCGTAGCTCGTAACAGCGCCATCTTTGAGGAAGGTTATCTTTACGGCAGTCGGTACTTGAAAGATCTTAACCCGGATATCGTGATGGGCAGTCACTCCTATGTGATGGACAATCCCGCCCCGTTTCTCGATCGGTACCATCAATGGTCGAAACGAATCATTCAGCACTATAAGGATTTGTTGCCGGATGAGGACTACGAGTATCTGTTCGATCCGTATTGGGTTTCGGCATATCCGTATCGCGTCGATTTTTCAGAACGCGAGGAGCAATTTGTGACGGTAACAGTTCGGAACTTTCGCAATCGACCGCAACGTCATCGCGTTGAACTGAAATTGCCCGTCGGCGTTACGGCGGATCCCGCCGTTCTGGATGGCCTGGTGGAACGCGAGAGTCGCCATGCTTATCAAGTTAAACTCACCATCGATCGGGATAAGCTACCACGCGGCATTCAGATCGTGCCATTTGATATTACGCTGGATGGCAAGACCTACGGTCAGTTGTTCGACTTCACGATTCAAGCAGCGGAATAAGCTTTAAGTTCGCGTGGCCGAACTGCGAGTTACCCAGACTGCGAGTTACCCAGACTGCAAGTTACCCAGACTGCAAGTTACCCAGACTGCGAGTTACCCAGACTGCGAGTGACCCAGACTGACAATTCGGATCTGGCAGAAAGTCCATTTCGATTGAGACGAAAATATATCCTCGCGCAAATATTTCGCGCATAATTCACTCTGATTCAACCTTGTGAGAGAGATGAATATGACACGTTTATCATTGTTGCTTTTGATCGCTTCTAGTTGTTGCACTCTGGTATTAGCGGAGGACAATGAGCGGATTGAACCGTGCATGGAGAGTTACGACTGCCGATATACGGACTTTGAAATCAAGATTGATGGCAAGGCGGAAGAGGCATGGAGTCATGCGGTCGAGATTACCGCTTTTTCGATGCCGTGGCTCGGTGAGAAAAACCACAGGCCGGAAAAGGCGACGCGAGCGAAGCTGTTATACGATCGCGACTATCTGTACGTCTTTGCGGAAATGGACGATGCAGATCTCTATGCCGACATTACAGAGCACGATGGCAAAACGTGGTTGAACGACGTTTTCGAGATGTTCTTAAAGCCAGCTGTCGATAAACCGGCGTATTATGAATTTCAAGTCAACGCCGCCAATACGCAGTTCGATCTGTTTCAACCTCGTCGAGGTCACGTAGCTCGCTTCCTCAAGGACGGGGCGTTTGATATCGAATCGAAAGTCGTCTTGCGTGGCTCGCTCAATAAATGGACGGATCAGGACGAAGGTTGGTCGGTCGAGCTGCGGTTGCCATGGACAAGTTTAATGCGCACGGGGGGACGCCCCAATCCGGGAGATGAGTGGCGATTTGCTCTTTGTCGTTACGACTGGACGGTCGACCGCGAGAGTCCCGAGCTAACTACTTGTGCTCCGCTCGATTCGAAAACTCACCCTGATTTTCATTCTCACGAAGACTACGCTAAGCTTCGATTCGTTGGTCCCGAGAGCAAGACTTCGGCTCGACCGTATGGATTGCGTTTCGCTCCGGTTACGACAAATAAGGTGCAGGGATCGCCCTCCCCTCCCCTGCCGTTCACCGTCGCACAAACTCAGTTTAGTGCGAAAGTTGCTTACCCTGTAACTGTGGCTCACCAACCGGGAAGCGATCGGCTGCTTTACATTACTCAACCAGGCCCATACGCCAAGACGACAGTTTTGCGGATGCGCGAGGACTCAACGCCAGCCGAGCCCGAAGTGCTGCTGGAGCCCGACGGGACGGTGCACTACTCCATCAAGTTCCATCCTGACTTTGCCAAAAACGGCTACCTATACGTCGGCAGCAATGGGGCGCACGTCAAAGATAAACCGAAGCGAACTCGCATCACTCGCTATACCGTTGATCGGCAATCGCCTTACGAGTTTCATCGCGATTCGGCTCGAGTAATTATTGAATGGGAGTCCGACGGTCACAACGGCGGTGACGTTGCATTTGGGAACGACGGGATGATGTACGTCACGTCGGGGGACGGAACGAGTGATTCTGATACGAATCTCCGCGGTCAAGATTTGACTCATTTGACAGCCAAAGTGCTTCGCATTGACGTCGATCATCCCGATGCGGAGACGGCTCCAGAGGGAAAGGCGTACGTGGTGCCTAAGGATAATCCGTTTTCGCACATCAAAGATGCGCGACCCGAGACATGGGCCTATGGCTTGCGAAATCCATGGCGGATTACTTGCGACCCGCAGAGTGGCCAGATTTGGGTCGGAAACAATGGACAGGATCTCTGGGAACAGGCTTATTTGATTCAACGCGGAGCGAACTACGGGTGGAGTGTAATGGAGGGTGGGCATCCATTCGCTAGCGAACGTCAAACCGGACCGACGCCGATTTCCAAGCCGACCGCCGATCATGCACATGCTGAATCGCGCTCGCTGACCGGGGGGATTGTCTATCGCGGCACTCAATTGCCCGACCTCGTTGGAGCCTATATTTACGGCGACTATTCAACCGGTAGGATCTGGGGCATCCGGCACGACGGCGCGAAGGTGACGTGGCACAAGCTGCTCGCCGATACTGCGCTGCAAATCACCGCATTCGCGGCGGACTCGAAAGGCGAGCTGTTAATACTCGACCACCACGACGGTGACCAGGGAGGTTTTTACCGCTTGGTGCCGAAGGCAGCGATAAAAGCAACCGCCGACTTTCCTCGTCGTCTGAGCGAAAGCGGTTTGTTTCGCAATGTGGCTAAACACGAATTGGTTGCGGGGGCGATTCCGTATGGCGTTAATTCACCGTTGTGGAGTGATGGTGCTCACAAGTTGCGTTACATCGTGTTGCCACCCGCTACCGATGCATATGACCGAGTGGTCTCGGCGAAGATCGAGGTGACGAATGAAGGTAGCTGGAATCTTCCCGAGGGTACGGTCTTGGTGAAGTCGTTTGCGCTCGACTTGGAAGACGATAACCCGCAATCTCGCAGGTGGATTGAAACGCGTTTTTTGGTCTTGCAGCAAGGCGAGTGGGCGGGTTATTCGTATCAGTGGGACGACGCGCAAACCGATGCGATGCTCGTTGAAGCAGAAGGTCAAGCGAAGGATTTTGAAATCCGTGGCGACGGTGGCGTCCGGACGCAAAAATGGCATTATCCTTCGCGGACCGAATGCATGGTTTGTCATAGCCGCGCTGCAAAGTACATACTCGGAATCAGCACAGCACAGCTAAATCGCGAATTCGATTATCACGAAGTGTTGGGCGGCGACTCGGCGAAAGACGATCAATTGAGGACGTTCGAGTCGTTGGGCGTGTTGAGTATGGATTGGAGTGCCGAGGCTAAAAAGCAGCTCGAAGAACGAGCCAAGGCGGCAGGAGTTTCCGACGCCAATAAGATCCGCGCTCGGATCGCCCAACAAACGGAAGCACGCGATCGCCCGGAGCCAGCACGTTCCAGCTTCCTGCCGGATTCCCGCGATACCTTTGAGCGTTTAGCCGATCCGTACGACTCGACGCAAGATTTAGCGTCGAGAGCCCGCTCGTATCTGCATACCAATTGCTCTTCTTGTCACGTCGCAGCGGGCGGAGGAAACGCGCGGATCGACTTGAAATACTCGACGGAGTTGGAAAAGACGAAATTGCTCGACGAAAAACCGATGCATAATTCTTACGGGCTGAACGACGCCAGACTCATCGCGCCCGGCGCGCCCGAGCGATCGATTTTACTCGAGAGGATCAGCCGTCGCGGCCCCGGGCAGATGCCACAGCTCGGAACTAACGTAGTCGACAAGCAAGCCGTCGCGCTGATACAAGCGTGGATTGAGAGCCTGGCAAAAAAGTAAAACCGCTGCGGGGCTCCCGAAAGCTCAAACCGATCTGCCAGTAGCTGGGCTCGCCAGAGCTTGTCAGAGCTCAGGCCGATCTTTGAGACGAGGTTGGATTTCTAGTTTGCCAGAAGACTGGCGACGTTCAGCTACGGCTTTGTTTCGGCAGTTATGGGCAGGACGATTGTCTTGGAGCTACCGTCGAGAATGTCCGTACAACGAAGTAGCACGCGATGAGCTTCTGTTAGTTGGAGCGTTGCTACTTTGATGCTGGCGGAGCGAGCGTGAGGTATTTGTTCGGACACCGTAGCAAGTGATTTTCCTGTGCCAGATGCATCGCCATGAAGACTAACTTGGTAGCCAAATTGGGGCGTCGTTTTCTCGTCTAGATCCCAAGAAACGGTCACGGTCGAGCCTTTGATCGTGGCCTTCGCACTACGAATCTTAAGCTCGCCAAAGTTTGGTTTGGTTTCGTTGCGTTTGATGGAGTGTTGAGATGGGTTCTTCGCAGTGGCGACGGTTTTCGCTCCACCACTTACCATGAAATAGAATTCGCCGTCTTCGCCTTTATCAACTCCGCCGTTCCAATTATTACGAAAGTCGTAGGAACGTTTGCCGGGCTCGAGGTCCCAGTAGTTTACGGAGTAGCGGCCCCGACCGAAGGGAAACCAACTACCGTCCGCTTTGCGCTTCCAACCGTCGCGAAGCTGAGTGATACGCGGTTTGGCACCGGTGTTGCTCCAGTCTTCTATAAAGGCATCGGTACCACCTTGAAAGCGCGCGTTCGCAGCACCGACGTCCATCGTCACCAAGTGCGTCCATTTCTG
>JBLHLE010000523.1:0-5844 GCA_047620805.1 Pirellulaceae bacterium | reverse complement strand
ACCAGGCCCTGTCGCTCATGAGTTCATAAAGAACCTCGTTATTCTCTAGGCCTTCACCCGAGATCGTGAAGCCCGTGAGATTTCCTCGTTTTGGAGACGCAAGCGTCTTGGCGACCTGTTTTGCGTAGAAATCCATCTTCCCCGTAAAAGGTGTCTTGCCGCCCATGTTCGGCACGTAGCCCATCACCCAGCCTTTGCCATCAAATGCGTTGAACTGACCCCACGTAGGGACATAGTCGTTCGCGTAATCGAGGATCATGAGGCGGTCATCCGGAACCGCTCCCAACAGAGCTTTGACTGTGTCCCGGTTCCAGATATTCCGCTGGAAGTAGAACATCCAGCCTTGCAGGACCCACACGGCATCGGGGTCTCCGCCCTCGATCGCCTCATAAGTGTTTCGACCATATCCGGCCAGAAGTTCCGTGGCCGGTTTGCCTGTTTTGGGCAGCTCCATCTCGTTGAAACTGTCTACAAGGAAATAACGAGCGTCGCCGAACGTCGCCTTCCACTCGGTCATGTAAAGCTTCATGATCTTCGCGAATAGTGGATCATCAGGCATCACCGATAGGGACTGTGATTTCTCCGGAAATCCGCCCCATGCCGACTGATGAAGTTGACTCTTCGGGTAAACGCGTGCGATGCCCTTCGGCACGAAACCGGCGAATCCCTGCACGACCGGCTCGATCCCCAATTCTCGCATGCGGGCCAGCATCTTCTTCTGTAGTGCTACCTGGTCGCGATGCCACGAAGGGCTCAGCGTGCCTCCAACATTCTGAATGTTGCCCATCCGCTGCCAGGGAAGATGCGCAGGGCCGGTATAAAAATCATCGATTTCTTCCTGGGTCAGACCGAGTGACTTCCAGACTTTCGTCGCAACAGCTTCAGTAGCCAGGGGGGCCATGATCATGTTGTAACCGTGCATCGCCAGCCAATCTAGCTCTTGCTCCCAGCGCTGCCACGTCCAATACGGGAACGTGTAGCCCGCCGTACAGACGTTGTAACAATGCCGAATTTTGAACGGCGTCTCGACGCGCGTCAGCTTGGCATCGGGCCACGCTTCCGGTATCCGCAATCGCGGTCCAGCCCAGCCCACCGTGCCCATGTTGTTTGCGCGTAGATAGTCGTAGACCCCGCGGCACATTGCCACCGAGCTGCTACCACGCACGATCAATTTCCCTTCGCTGGACTGATACTCGTAGACATCGCGGCCCTCGAGTTGCGACAGCGGCTCGAGTAGGATCGTGCTGGATTTTTCCTTGCCCATGACTGTTTCATTGGATCGTTTTCCTTCCAATTGTTAATCGCTACTTGGCCTCTTTCGCGGAAAAAGCGAAGACAGGCCAGCCGTTCTTGTCTCGAAGATTTGGCAAGGCCTTTTCGTTCCAGCCCATCCGGACAAACCTGGGTTGAGCAATATTCGCCGCCGTCACGACGACCGAGTCCTCAGCGATAACTGCCTTGGCTGCTACGAACGTCTTTCCGTCTTCTGACAACTCGAACCAACCCAGCGGCTTGCCATCGTCGGATTCAAGACCCTGGTCAATGTCGTCGAACGTGACCAGGATCGAATTCCCCTTGCGGTTGGCTGAGGCGAAGTGGGGCCCAGTGCAGGTCACGTCCTTGCCATAGGCCTTGTTCAACGCCATCGCGGCCAGTCGATCTCCGACGATCTTTTTATAGGCGGGATGAAGTCCTACTGCGTGATCCTGGCCGTCATGTATAGCCACCACTTCAACGCCAGGTATCTCTGCCGCGCCCTTGTATTGGGCTTTCCAGCTTGGTCCAGTCAAGTTCGACGCCCGCATTGGTGAGGAGGTCTTGGAAGCTCCGAAGATGTTTTGGGTTGTTGCGTACTGCACGTGGCGTCTGGCCGCCGGCGAGGCAGTACGCGGCCAAGGCTCCGGCAGCCTCACCGATTCCCCATTCCGTGGGATGCAATCGAAAGGCGCCATTCGTCAAATGAGTGGTACCGATGTTCTTGCAGGCTGCGATCAGGTTATTCACTCGCTGAGGGATCAACGCGCCGAGCGGGATTTGATACGGCGCGGCGCCAGTGTGATGATAATTATCGCCGCCCGATGAGGGATGCAGATCCATCGAGTAGTGTCCGACCCCGACCGAATCCTCAAAGCTCCTCGCAACCCAGCTCTCTCCAATTCGGCGCCGTTCGCCCCCGCGGGTGTCGATGTCCTGCTCCAAGATGGTCAGCTCCGCCTTAATGCGTCGCGACTCACGGATGTATGGATACTTGGCCAAACCATCCTCGGTGCCAACCACGTCTTTGCGCAAGCGAAGTCCTTTCCATCCAGTACCGCCGTCGCGACGCGGTGCTGCGGTCTGCAACCAATAGAGAAGGGATAGACTCAATTGTCGGCTACCCTCGAGATGCTTCTCGCGTTCTTCGGGTGAGACATCGATGACGTTTCCCAGCATGTAGTCGTTCTGTGGCCAATTGACCACCGTTATGTCACTCGGGTATGTCCCCTTCTCGAAGTTGTCTTCGTTGATGATCCGGCGATAGAGCCAAAGGTTCAGCCCTTGGACAGAAGGTTTCCGTTGTCCGGCAGCTCGGGGCGCAAAGCCGAGTCCTTGCGGTTTATTTGTCCATGGACTTGAGTAGTGCAGCGCAAGCAGTCGCCCCGGCCAAGCTGGGGTGAGCGGCGGCACGTGCTTCTGCCAGAAATCGTACATCGTCGGTTTGTCGATGGTATGGTCCTCGCCAGGCAGATAGTCGATGGCATAGCACCAGGTAAACGACTGCATGTTATCTGGACGGGCCTCATCGCCGGCGCTTGGTTCTCCCGTTTCTTTCCTGGACTCGGAACCCGTGACGTATTCCGTGCCGGTCAATGGCAGTAGGTCTCCCTCCTCGGAAGCGTCGATGAAGTAATCTGCCTCGACGATCACTTCTTTTTGATCGGTTCCGCTCAGGAATTTGACCGCGCGCACACTGTCACCTTCGACGTCGGCTCCAATCGGTTTGGTATTGAGTAGAATCGTAAGAAGCCCCTTCTTCACCGCGGGTGCCAACATCTCGTCGAGTACCGCCAGAGCAACGCGCGGCTCGTGACAAAGTCTCGAGACGACTCCATCTCCAGGGTCCAGATTTGCCCTTGTCTTTGCCCCTGGTTTCAGTGGACGGTGAAGCCGGTAGTATTCGCGAATGCCATCGCGCAGTTTGCGATAACTCGTCGGAGAGCCAAACGACTCGATCCAACTATGCTCGTCAGGCGGTACGGCCTGCTGAGTCAACTGACCACCGATCCAATCGGTCGGCTCGGTCATCACTACTCGCGCTCCCATTCGAGTCGCGGCCAATGCCGCAGCGCAGCCGCCCAGTCCGCCGCCGACAATCAGTACATCCGCCGCATCTTGCCGACCGATCGCGGGCGCCGCACTAGCCTCGGTCGCCGCTATCAACGAGGGATACCAACACGCCGCCGCCGCCAAACCAGTTTGTTCCAGGAACCGTCGGCGAGTGGACGTCAACTTGTTGGTTTCATTCATCAGTCATCTCCATCGCATCCAGTCGGTTTTATCGCATCCAGTCGGTTTTATCGTATCCAGTGATACGCGGCGTCATGCGGCTATTTCAGTCCAAGTATCTGCTTGTCAGCCAACAGGCGTTTGCGCAGTTTCGCGTAGTCAACATTCTGCACAGCCACCCCGTCATCGATCGCCTCCGCCGCCGCGGTCCCGGCGCTTTGGCCGAGTACCATGAATACTGGCTCCATGCGGATCGATCCAAAAGCCATGTGCGTCGCGGAGAGGCAGACGGGGACCAGCAGATTGTCGCACTCGCCTTTCTTGGGCACGATCGAGCCGTACGCGATCGGATACGGCCCAAATCCACCGACCTCCACATCGCCTTCGTTAAGCGCGTGACCTTTCGAGTTCACATACCGCTGCGTGTGGTGCGAATCCATCGTATACGCGCCCATTCCGACCGAGTTGTTCACCTTAACCTTGCCCTCACAATTCAGCTGCGTCATGACATGCGCCCCGACCATTCTCCTCGCCTCGCGGATGTAGAGCTGGTGCGGCCAGTGTCCGTTGTCGGTGAACTCGTCTTTGGGCAATCCCCACCGCGCCATCCCCTTGCGGAGTTCTTCCGGTACACGCGGATCATTAGAAAGAAACCACATGAACCCTTTCTGATACGTTTCGTGATCTTGGATGATCCGCTGCCGCGTCGCGTAGTCGGCATCGGGGTACTCGTAATTCATCCCGATATTGTCTGTTGAGAACGGTCCAGAGTTGTTCGAGTCCGTCTTGCCATTGGGCATTCGCGACGTCATGAAATACCCCGCCCTGTGCTTATTCGCCCCGGCGAGAATCGTCCGCAACAGCAATTCGTATCGCATCACGTCGTAACCTTTAGGCTTTGGGAACGGCAGCCGATTGGCCGGCACGTCCGTCAGGCACATCCGGAAGCAGTAGGCTTGAATGTGTTTGTCGGCGTCACCTTCGTTACCCGGTCCGCCTTTGCGGATCCCCGGCAGCAGTCCGCTCAATGGATCGCCAGGTGTGACATACGGATCGACGGGGGTAGCGAACTGATGATACTTGGCGTACCGAGTGGCGACGCCGTTGAGTGTTTCGCCGTATTGGCTGTTCGCCTCGCGGCCGCTCGTGTGCGAGACGCCAGCTGCCGCCATCAGATCACCTTCGTAGGTCGCGTCGATGTACATCTTTCCGCGGTACGTCATTCCAGACAACATCGTGATGGACACGATGCGTCCTCCCTTCATCGTCACGCCCTTACCGTGTTCGCGGTTCAGCCACTCGTCGCGGCGGACCTCGATCTTGTCATCGGCAACGAAATCCTCGAACACTTTCTCCGCAACGTGCGGTTCAAATTTCCACATCTCGGTCTTGCGGTAGTGCTTGCCAATCCGCTGATAGAACTCACGAGACAGCCCGCCGATGGCGTGCTTGTTGCCGATGTCGGTCGATCCCAATCCGCCGCTGGAGAGTCCGCCAAGATGTTTATCTGGTCCGATAAGGATGACCGACTTGCCCATTCGCTTCGCCTGAACGGCGGCCATGACCCCGGCACTGGTCTGGCCGTAGACAACCAGATCGTATTCCGTTGCCGCAGCAGCGAACGAGGGAAACAAGCTGCACAGAGTTGCTGCGATTAAGAGTAAGTGACGCAATTTCAAAATCCTTTCGCGATCTTCAGAATGGTTCGGTGAGCGGTCGAAACAGATAGCCTACCGTTTAGCTGACTGCAGCAGCGGTTTCTCGCAATAATCAAGCGAACGTACGCAATTCCGATGGGGCCCAACATTGCCGAGGAAAGCAACCATGCCTGCCAATCGGTCATGCCTGCCAATGGACGCATCACATTGCAAATGCAGATCAATCGCCCTTCAAGCGGCAAGTCGATGGCCGTAGAATCAGTGTTTTGATTTGTCGTCGAGCCAAATGTGTTTCGCCAAATGCTAAAAGGGGCCACATCCTTTTAACCGGATGTGACCCCACATTTGTTTACGACCACAACTGGCGGGAGCAATTACTTCTGTTTTGCGATCAGGTCGGCCATCGATTTTGCAAAGGAGTCGCCGAGCCTGACAAAGAATGCACCGCTTCCCAGATAGTGATACGGTCGATCACTGCCAACTGTATCCCACTCGTGGTAATGCTTTGGCCATCCTTTGCTGAACACCTCGTTTGAGAACAGTGAATACTCTGTGTAGCTCTCGACCGACACGACGTTGTCTTTGAATTCCGGCGCCTTGGCAGCTTCTCTCTGACCGACCGAGACCGCGTTCTCAGCCACCTTCTCAGCCGTCATTCCTGTTCCCAGAACGCCAATAACAAACGGCATGTTTGGCACTT
>JBLHLE010000522.1:0-5845 GCA_047620805.1 Pirellulaceae bacterium | reverse complement strand
TCGGATTAAATATCTCGACGAACTCCAACGACTCGCTATCGATGGCAGTCGACCATTCGGGCAGGTTGTACATAACTTCGCTAATAACCACGGGACCGACGCGGGGCCCACTATTCTGAGCGTCAACCGTCACGGAAATCATCGGGGTCAATTCGCCGGTCCCATTCGGCCAGCGTCCGAACGATTCTCCATTTGCCGCTGCGCCAAACTTCGCATGGTCGGCAAATCGAATAGGTTCGCCGTCGAGGTCGGTGGCAAGCAACCAGACGTCGTCGCCGCGAGCGCTGTCGAGTCCAAAATCGTTCGGGTCGACTCCCAGGGAAGAATTAAAGTCTGATTCATCAAAAGAAATGTACTGACCAACTCCCAAAGTCGTGTTGCTGGGGATAATGAATTTGTTGTATGGATTGTTTGAATCGCTAATCCACCAACCGCCGATATTAATTGGTTGAGCGCTGGTATTGTAGAGTTCAATTAAATCCACTGCCGGCAGGTCAGTGTGGGTCAACACTTCGTTGACGACGACATCTGCGAACGGACCGATCCCCGCCGTAGCGGGCGAGCCACCGTACTCCGTGCTCGACCTCCAGCTGTTGCTATTGTTGTAGTTCAACGCCGGTGCAACGATTTCCAGCGTACTTCCGTTGCCGTCTGCCCGCCCAGGCCAACTACCAGAATCTTTGTAGTTCAGACTCTGAATATTTACTCCCTGGAAATCGACGACCGTCAATAACTCTCCACTGTTGCTTAGTCCGCCGCTCGCGAATACATCGAAAACAGCGATCGCATTTCCATACCGAATCTGAAATGCGTTCAAATCCTTCGCCAGAACCAAGCGCTGCCCAGCGAGCACTTGAGTGCCGGCGGGAAATTGATAAGTTATTCCGCCGACAAACTCGACGCCAGTCAAGTCGATCGTGGCGTCGCTAGTGTTCATCAATTCGATAAACTCGAGGTCGTCGTTGTTGAGGTTTGGGTCGACGGCCAATTCACTCGACAGCGGGTCGTGCGGATTGTAGTTTAATTCGGCAATCACCAGATTATCGGCTGACGCTGGTGGATCCGCGAGGAATAAGGCTTGAGTTTCAGGGGACCACTCCTGTCCGTCGAAGGCGCGAGTGCGAACATTGGTCGCCTGCGTAAACGTCAAGTTATTAACGAACAGCGCCGCGGCTGCCCCGACTACCCCACCGATACCGCGAGGGTCGCTGCCGTCCAGTGTGTAGTAGATCGCGCCCGTAGCAGCTGCGATGCCAACATCGTTGCCAGCGAGAACTTGGCCTCCGTTTTGGCTGAACGCCGGCGCGGACACACTTGGGAATGCACCAATACCCGCTAGTTGCTGCAGAACGATATCAGTTCTGGCGGGAATGTATGTTTCCCGAACGAATTGTTGCTGATTGACGTAATGCTCGTCGCGTGTGTACAAGTCGAACAAATTTTGCGGCCAGTTATTTGAATGCACATCGCGGCGATAATCGCCCCATCGCGCCGACTCGGCAACAACCGCGCGATCGACTTGGTCCGCTCTGGCATCCCACAGCGACAACGCGTTGGTCGGAGCCAATGCACCATCACCGAAGAAATGTGTCTGGATTCGATCGGAGACCAGTACTTTGTACTCGTCGTTCGTCAACAACTGCCGAAAAATGCGGGTTGGTCTATTGCTACTATTCAGCGTCGTGCGATTGATGTTCACGATCTGGCTCTCTGCATCGGCATCGACGGCAGTATTCGAGGGAGGGAGGGCGATGGCAAATTCGGAGTCCCAAGCAAAAAAGCGGAACGCAGCGCCGGCCTCTCGTTTTCGAGCTGCGATCCAATTGTGGCCGTCCCAGTCCGCATTTCCAAAGTAGTAATTCAACAGCATGTAATCGGTGAAACCCTCGATGTCCAAATACTCTCCCAGATCATCGTAGGACTGTTGAGTCGTAAGGTTACCGTTGACGATGGTCATCATGTTATTCCATGCTTGCACATCGCCGTCGATCGCAACATTACTGTTGATGACGTCGTAGTCCTCTGGTGCACCACCAAAGTACTCCGCCTGGAATGGAGCCGCTGGACGTTCACCAATGTTGTACAACCCCCAGTACAACCCATTGATGTAGAGGTGCGAGTAGGATCCGTGCGTCGTCGGCTGGCCCATTGCCGCTTGGATGTCACGAGCCCATTGGTCGCGAGTGTACTGACCGCGTGGCGCTTGGTAGTAGTGCCAATGCGTCCATGAATTGTTAAACGCGCCACGCAACACGATTTCGTCAAACCGGTCCGTCGCCGTCTCGCCAAATGGTTGATCGGCGAACAGCGGGTACTCCAATTTTCCCGCGCCGTATTCGTCGCGAAACTCCAGTCTCAAGGAGTGTTTCGGGTAGTCGGGCGAACGGCTTGATCCTCCCTGAATGCGAATGCCACTATTCAATTGAAAGTTGCCGTTCGGGTCATCGGGGAAGAGAAACTCCACCGAGTTTGCGCGTTCCCATGCCTGCCCGGTCGACTCTGGATTGACATAGATCCCCGTGGGACCAAACATGTCTTCGATATCCATCACGATTGATATCGAAGGCAGTGCCTGCAAGTCGTCCACGATCGTGTCTCTGTAGATATCGTTGAACAGATTGTTGGGGCCGACGACGTCGGGATCCAATTCGTAATCGGCGGGTCGGCCCGCCCAAGTCGAAGGATAGCCGACCGGGTCGTTCGGCTGGCTGACCACGTCTTCCAAGAACAGATAAGTTTGAGTGTCAATGTTCGACGGCAGGTAGTTTTCCAAGTACGCCGCCGCTCGCAGTGTCGTTGTCGTCGTTACCGTCACGGGAGCTGTGTAGAGCGCGCCGGTTAGTGGAGTTGGTTCACTGCCATCCAAGGTGTAATAAATCGCAGCGATCGGGGTACTCGTTGCAATTGCCGTGTCGAAGGGCTCGCTAAAGAACCCGCGGTCAACGGAGAAACTCGTATCACCCACAACGCCAATAAAGCCTTCTCCATTTGGTTCGCCAGGCGTTGGAGCGGAGAAGTACATTGTTGTCTCGACGCCGAGGTCAACGGCGGTCAGCGTAGGTGAAAGAAAGAAATCACTGTCGGCGACGGAAGCGTTCATGCCATGTAATGCAAGTATGTTCTGACCGTTGTTGAGCAAGCCGATAGAAGCCGACAAGTCGATTGACTCGACCCCGAGAGCGGCAGCGTCAGTGCGTGGATTCGCCGCGGTCGAATTGAAATTCAGAGTGCCGGGCGCATTGCCACTAGCCACCTGCTGGCCATTTATGTACGCCACGAAACCGTCGTCGTATTGCATTTCCAAAGTCAAACCGTCGATGGCGGTGACGTCACTAACCGTAAATGGAATGCGCGCGTACAATGTCGAATTGACGTTTTCCATCGCGGCGGACACATCGGTATCTGTCAGTAAATCAAAGTTTGCATTGCTGACGTCCTCAAAAGTCGCTGTGACCTGTTGATCGTCGAGAGGTTGTTGGTAGACATTAAAGATCGCCATTTGTCCAACGAATTGACCGTGACCAGCTTGATTGCCGCTGTCGAAACCTCCGGTTGCACCACTAGCTTCTCCGCCTAGCCCTGCCGCATTCGTTCCCGACCAAAACGCGGTCACGCTATTGAAAGTCTGCTGCAGCTGCCCATTGACATACATGCGTGTGTTGCCGGCTTCCATGTCAACGACGCCGACAACCTGAACGAACGACTGAATATCGGTCGCGGTCATCGTGTAAAGCATCTCGCGCGACGTCGGTGACTCGCTCGCATTACTCGTTCCGAATCGCAGGACACCGTTGTCGATGGTAAAGGAAACGCCGTTGATACCACCGGATTCAAACAACACTTGATCGCCACCGGTTAGCGACGACGGCTTAAACCACATCTCAAATGTTGCGGAGGCACCGCTGTCCAGATCGTCGAACGAGCCCGCTGTCCCCATTTGCGAACCATTGAATTCGTAAGCTTGCGTGATTCCTGTTAACTCGCCTGCCGTCTGCACGAGGTCTGGAACGGTGTTGAACGACCACTGCAATGCGTTACCTTCCGCAGGTTCCCATGTCGATCCGTTGGCGGGAAATGTTGAATCCCAGCTAATCGCTGGCGTCTCTGCCAAATCTTGATCGGCATCGTATCCTAGAGAAACCGTTCCAGCCGTCCACGACGCGGTATCAAATGGCTCATTTCCACCGGTCCAGGTCACCCCTAGCGAACCGTCGGGGACAAGAAAGTCGGTGGCCGAACCGCGGGCGACCAATACCGCAATCTCTTGCGGCTGACCAACTCCGTACGAGATGTCTTCCTGCAGCGAGGGAAAGTCCGGGCCCAACGGGCCGTACTGACTTACTACCACGCCGCCGTCGTCGACCAATCCAAGATAGTCCCCATTGGAATTCAACTGGAAGTTTGTGTGCAGGAATCCGCCGCCGTCGATGTAGGTATCCGTGGCTTGTCCCGATGCAAAAACGACTATCCGCTGGTCACCGTCCAACAAAACGCCATCGGGAAACGGCCAGCGCGACAAGTTGTCGGCAATATCGGTCAAATACCAACCGTCGAGATTAACACTGCCTGGAGAAGTATTGTGTAGTTCGATCCAATCGCTCGGATTACCGTCGCCATCCGAAAACGAATTATCGTTGTCCGCGACGAACTCAGCAATGACAACGGCTAATGGCAAGCGAGGCTCAAGACACTCTATGTCGAACTTGCGGTGACGGCGTTTACGAAGTGGCCGCCTACGAACTGAGTGTTTACGAACTGAGTGTTTACGAACTGAATGACGAACTGAATGACGAAGAGGCGGGAAGTTCATCGGAACCAATGTGCTGAAATGCTGGGCGAAATTGCGAGGCGAGATGGGAAGCTGACGAATGTCTTTGAGCAAACAACTAGTCTAACAGAGTGCTATGTACGCTTCACGTTATTAGCCAAGTTGGCGAGAACGACGCGTTCGACAAACGGAACACCTCGTTCGATCCATAACGAAAGCAAAGCAATCGACCCGCTGCGACAAAGTGGCTTCGCCAAACAGAACGGAGCTGTAACCCCGTACACACCAAAAGGATACAGAATCGCAAGGCCAAGCGATCGCAAACCGAGCATGCAAGTCTCCATTGACACAGCATTCGAGTCTTCCATACTAATGTCTGAAAAGTCACCCGCCCGCCGCCTTGCAGCGGCTACCTCCACCCACCTAATGGAGGACCGGCGCGACTGGTTTCTCGGCAGTGGAAGATCACATTCGAGACAGTTGCGTTGAACAACGCCAGGTCTACTCGATTTATCCGCTGCTGGTCAAACCCGGATTTCCTAGGAGAGATGCGATGCGAGTTTCTACAGGCGTTTTTTTGCTGACATTGGTTTGTGCAGTGTCGGCGTTTGCGGATGTCAAAAAAGTCGACTTCAATCGCGATGTTCGCGGCATCTTGGCTGACAACTGCTACATGTGCCACGGCCCCGACGCCAAAGAAGTCCAGGGCGGGCTGCGACTCGATCTGCGGGACGTCGCCACCAAAGAGTCGGAGAGCGGTGCAGTCGCTATCGTGCCCGGTAAGATCGACGACAGCGAGCTCGTCCGTCGAATTCTTAGCGACGATAAATCTGCGATAATGCCTCCTCCCGATTCGCACAAGAAACTAACCGCGACTCAAAAGGAAATACTTAAAGCGTGGATCGCGGAGGGCGCCGAGTACAAAGAACACTGGGCATTCATTGCACCGCAGCGTCACAAGCTGCCTAAAGTCGCGAATACGCAATGGCAGAGCAATGCCATTGACAACTTCGTACTCGCTCAGCTCGAAGCCAAGGGAATGACGCCTTCGCCGGAAGCGCGTCGCGAGACACTCGT
>JBLHLE010000521.1:0-5855 GCA_047620805.1 Pirellulaceae bacterium | reverse complement strand
GAATTTCACGACGAGTTCCTCTTTTGCAGTTCCGGTTGCCGTTGTGGCTTGGACGCATTGAAAGCCAATTCAGTTCCCATCCGGGTGGCTCTGATGCACCCTTGAAACTGATCGATTGTGTTAAGTTAAGAAGCGTCGGTAATTTGCGTTACTTAAGCTCGATTATAAGTAGAGCGGAATTTGAGTCAATTCTGTGCTTTGCGAAGATGTCAAGAGAGTGGTCCGCGGGGTCGGCAAAATAGTGATTGCCGCGCGGATTGGCACAAGGAGAAGCGGATAATCCGCATAATCCGCACAATCGGTACCTCGGAAAACGGGGCCCGTTAAAAAAACTGGGGCAATTCGATGGTGAGTGAGACGAAATTCGAGACGAATACTGGCAATTGAGGTCAGAATTGGCCACAAGTGATGACTTTGGCGACGAACTAATGCCTTGCTCGCATGGCAGCCGCCCTTCGAGATTCGCGCCAAAGACCTCGTTCTACGAAATTGCGATCACCTTACGAATTGGTGTCCCACAACGAATAGCCGAAAATTCGCAGGCAAAACATCACAGCTATTACGGTGAGTCCTTGCGAGAGTGTGAGACTGGATGCGCAGAGCATCGCCCACATGAAGGGTTGGCCAGTTATCCCTCCGCTGACAACGGTGAGTATCAGCGATGCAAGGCAACTAGCAAGAAACCAGCCAATTAGAAAAGCGGCCAATTAGAAAAGCGGCCAATTAGAAAAGCGGCCAATTAGAAAAGCGGCCAATCTTCGCCGCTGCAGAAATGCCGCCCAAATAAATGGAACGACGACGAGCAGGTTTACCACGGTAAACATGGCGAGAGAAATGAGGTCTGCGGCCGTCCCACTCCACTGGGTATCGCCAGGTGGCAGGACCCATCGCGCTCCGCCGAGACTAAGCGAGAGAAAGAATGTACCGGCCATCAGATGCTTCAGAATGAAGCGGTTGCGATTGGCGTCCAACTCCTGGACAAACACCTTAAACCCGGATTATTCATGAGCGATCTACTGCGATCTTCATGACGAATGCGGGTTTAACGAGCAAATTCAGATGAGCCATTCAAGAAAGGACAGAAGGACCAACGCGTCCGTGCGTCGGTCCTTCCTGCGTCCTCTGGGATCTTGCAGCGTGATCGTTTACCACATCCATTCGATACCAGCGGTGAAACCGTGGTAGAACGCGTCGCCACCGGTGTTCAGGAATTGCTCGCGGATGCGGGTTCCGGGAACGCCAGTGAAGACATTCGGCGGAACACCATTGAAGTTTTCTGTCGCCAGTGCCAAGCCGTCTGCGTAGACGGCTTGGTAACCGGCTCGGAACGTAGTCTGATAGTTAACTCGATAGGTCATCATGAAACCGGCTTCGCCGACGAAGGCAGCGGAATCGGTTTGGTCTGTTTCAGTCAAGGTCGGGATCACCGTCGTGGCAGCCAAGGAAGTCAGCTGTCGTGCACGATTGTTGTAGATACCAACCTTTGCTTCAGCACCGAAGCGAAGACCTGGCATGACACAGAGCCAACCGTCGCCACCGATTTGAAAACCGGCCAAGGCGTTGCGAGTCGAAACAACATAGTTCATGCCAGCTTCGATGGGTGGCCCTAGTGGATCGAGTGGGTCAATACGGCTAACGTCGGTGACGTGTCGCAATCCTTCGTCGACTTGGAAGTAGCGGAAGCCACACAAGTAAGAACCTTGCAGGCGGCTATTCATCCCTTGCCAACGACGTCGGTAGTCCAGCGAAATACTGTCCATGGAGGTCGAGTACTCGATGCGATGTAATTCCGATCGATCCGTTTCCAGGAAACCATTGACCGGGTTTGTGCCGTATTCACTGAACACGGAGAACAAAGCGTCCGTGCCGTCGGTGACTTGGGCACTGTCAGCGTAGTTGAATCCACCCATGAAGTTAACTTCTAGGTTGCTTCCAGGGCCGACCATGTAAGCACCTGTAACTCTAAATCCAAACTCGTCGTCGAATTCCAAATCGTCCGACTGCAGAACGATGTTGTTTGGATCAGCACCGAGCGAAGTAAACTGAACATTGCGAGAAACATCTTCGCGTTTCAGATGCAAAACTTCGGCGTGAATGTCGAGCCAGCGTGGAGCAGCACAGCCGCCGTCGCCGTAGGGCAACAGGAAGCCGAGCAAACCGTTGCTGCAACCATTCGGGCCGCAACCTCCAAACATACTGCGACCACCAAGGAGGCCGTCGCCGTCGAGGAATCCGCCGCCTAGAAGCCCCCCGCGTCCACATCCGCCGGGACCACAATCGCTGGCCCGCATGCCGCGGAGTCCGCCACCGCGGTACATGCCGCTTCCAGCACAACCGGCACAGCCCCTGCCGTCACAGGACGGGCAAGCCGATACTGGCTGCTGTGGCATTCCCATCGGGTTACCCATCATCGGGTTACCCATCGGGTTACCCATCATTGGGTTACCCATCGGGTTACCCATCATGGGGACTGCCTGTGGGGCAATCGGCAACGGGGCCTGCTGAGCAGGAATCGGTGCCTGTCCATAAGGGGTGTAATACGGTGCCGGAGTCGGAACCGGATAACCCGTCGGCTGGCTGGCGCGGAAAATTGGCGCTTGACCAAATACAGTGGATGTTGCCAACATCAATGTGGCAATCGTCGCAATGGGCAACGTCCAAGCCCGTAGGATCTTCATCGTTCGTCTCCGCCGAGTTTCTAGCACTAGATGTTTCAATCTCGTGCCTCTCGCTAAATTTGTCCCCATGACAGGAACAATCCCAGTATGAATGACCCTCATAATCATTAAGGTCGTTCGAGAAAAACATCGGCGCCGTACAATGCTCAAAATCAGTAGTTTCGTTCTTGCCGGAAGACTCGACTTAACCGTTAAACACGACCCATTTACCCTACGTTTACATTTCGCCCTATATTCCGCACTAACATTGGACAACAACCGACGCTGTCACTACGGACTTCGCAAGCCGCCCAAGCAGCTAGCAGAAGTGGTTTAGAGCCCGTTGTGGCGGGAGTTTGCGTCAAAAGTGCTTGCCTCAAAAAGCTTTGGCTGCCACAATCAGGGTTGGTTTCGGTTTCGTTGGTCGTGTTCAGCTGGTCGTTCACGGAGAGTAGGAATTGGCAATGGCAGTCAAGACGGCAAAAGCATTTTTTACATTTCTCGAAAAAAGCAAACTTCTCAGCACGGATCAGTTAGACGAAGCGCGGAAGTGGTGTGATGAAAATCCGCCGCCGAAAGACGTGGCTCGCCAACTGATCGAGAATCAATGGGTAACAACCTGGCAAGCTCGCCAGTTACTCGTTGGCGGTTATTTGCTCACTCTCGGTAAATACAAGCTTCTCAACCAAGTCGAAGCCTCGGACTTGGGACGTACTTATATCGCCGAGCACGTACAGTTGGGTCGCCAAGTCGCCCTCAGAACCCTCTCCCGAAGACACGCCGAAAACAAAGAACTAGTCGAACGATTCATCGACGGTGCTCGTGAAGCTGCGGCCCTAGACCACCGTAATATCGTCCATGTCTACGAGCTGGATAGCGATACCAATCGGTACTATGTAGTTACTGAATACATTGACGGCGACGACTTAAATTCACTCGCCAACAATGGCGCCGTCGATTGTGCCGACGCGGTCCGCATGATCTACCAGGCATCTGAAGGGCTAAATCACGCTCACTCCAATAAACTAGTGCACGGCGACCTCAACCCGTCTAATCTGCTGGTGGACCGCCATGGCGAACTCAAAATCGCCGAATTTGGCGTCTGCGATTTGGTCGCCCAGATTGACTTTGCCAGCAACATGACAGCCGTTGAAGAGGAATCACACGATACGACTTTCTTTGCCCCCGAGCAGTTGGTTGGCACCAAGGCCGACGAACGGAGCGATATTTACTCGCTTGGCGCAATCCTGGCGTACCTTTTGACCGGACGCAAACCAATTGTGCCCAAACCCGGTGCTATTGCCCATTGGGTGAAGGATTGCAAAAGCGAAACACCTGCCGAGCTGATTGATGTGATTCGCCGAATGACAGCATTGAAACCTGTCGATCGCTACGCCTCAGCGGAACAGGTCGCAGGCGATTTGTCCGGCTGGTTGCAAGAGAATACGGAACCAGCCCCCGCGCCCGCGGAGCCTGAAGAATTACTGGAAGACAAGCCGCCGGCGAAGCCAGCGCGACCACAAAAACCATCGAACGGCGACTCGTGGACTCCCGGCGTCGCCGCAGCCCCCTCACCAAAATCTGGTAAACCTGCTCCCGCAAAGGGGAGCACCGCTACCAAAACGAAACCGATGTCCAAGGCGATCAGTCCAAAAGGCGCCACGGACGAGACACTCGACATCGCAGTCACCAACGACAAGACTGAAGCTTTTCTTGGTATTAAAGACTCGCCCGCACCCGCTGACGTGGGAGGCTTCGCAATAAATACGGAAGCCAAGTCTCGCAAAACCAAGCCTCCACAGTCTCCAACTCAGCAGGCTTCGCTCGCAGTTTCAGAAACCCAAGCAAGCGGAAAATCTACAGGTGAAAAAGCTGCCAGTGCGAAACAGAGCAAGAAAAAATCGCTGCCTCTGGCCCTGATCATCGGCGGTGTCGCCTGTGTCGCCATCGTCATGCTTAGCACCGTTGGATTCGGCGCGTACTACTTCCTGTTCAGCAGCCCGACTGAAATCGCAGAAAACACTGATCCCGATGGAGATAATACCGACCCACAGAATTCGGAAACGGATGGAAACGAGCCTGTTACTGATCCAATAGGCCCAGGCACTGAACCGGAACCAATGCCCGAACCCGAACCAATGCCCGAACCAATGCCCGAACCGGAACCGATGCCCGAACCGATGCCCGAACCGGAACCCGAACCCGAACCGGAACCCGAACCGGAACCCGAACCGGAACCCGAACCCGAACCCGAGCCGGAACCCGAGCCTGAGCCGGAACCCGAACCCGAACCCGAGCCTCCGCCCAAACCAGTCAATTCGTTTAAGGCAATGGCTGAACAATTTGAGTTGCCGCTCCCCGGCGATAACACGGAATGGCTGGAACTTGGACCCATTCACGTCACCGAAACACAGCTCTGCCTGATCGACTTACTCGGCGGGGCAAACGCCGTCGATGCCGACAAGTATGTTTCCATGGCGAATGCGGAAGGCGGAACGTCGGAACGCGACTGGGAAATCAATTTACTCAACAGTGATGGCTCGCAACTCGGGCACATCGCCAACCTGTCGATCCAAGACCAAAAACTCAAATTGAAGTGGACCGCGGACGCGGCTGGTTTGAGCGGAGCGGCCAGCTTGGCCAACTGTGCGCTGAGGATGTCCTCTGGCGAAGACGTGCACGTAATGACACTCCGCAAGCCGCTGGCCATCAAACCCATCGTGCTCGACTTTGACAAAGGCTCGGCAAAGGAGTCTTTCCGACTGGATAATCTTCCTAAGTCAACTCACCTTAAGCTGGTTATCTCCGAACTGGCGGGTGGTATCCCCAAGAGCATGTTCCAGCCAAGCGCGGAAATGACAGCGGATCAACGCAGCTCCGTGATCATTATCGGGCAAGATATCAACACGCAATCACTTGCAATCGAGGTCACCGGAAGCTTCAAGAAAACACTCGGCATCAGCACGCGAGCGATCTACACTCTCGACCCCAAGATGAAACCGCTCCCTTTCATTTATAGCAAAGTGAAAAACCTAGCTGAAATAAAACAGCGAGATTCTGGACGCGTACTGGGTCAAATAGACCAAATGAAAAAATACATCGGTAGTCCTAATTTCAACAAACATACCCAACCACAAAAAGATGAAATGAAACGTACGGTTGGCTTGGGAGAGCAACAATTACAGAAGCTCCAAGGAG
>JBLHLE010000520.1:0-5855 GCA_047620805.1 Pirellulaceae bacterium | reverse complement strand
ACACAATTTTCAATGACTTTAGTGCTCGCGACGTTCAACTTGCCGAAATGGAAGCGAAACTAGGACCCGCCAAAGGAAAAGATTTCGATACCGGAAATTCGTTGGGACCTTGGTTAGTGACCCCGGATGAAATTCCCGATCCCTATGCGCTAGATGTCGAAGTGCGAGTCAATGGCCAGAGCTGGTCGCGCGGCAACACGGGAGGCATACAATACACCTTCGAAGAGATGATAGAATATATTTCGAAAGACGAAACGCTCTACCCCGGTGATTTTATCGGCTCGGGAACGATCCCGGATTGCTGTGGATTGGAGCTCGATCGCTGGCTTCGGGATGGCGATGTTGTAGAACTCGAAGTCGCGGGGATCGGCTGCTTGAGAAACAAAGTGAAACGTGCGTCGTAATCTGTATTCCCACTGCCCAGCGACATTTGTTCCGTAGTTTCGCCCACTGCTGCTTGGCGGTATGATGACGGACTTCCGTCGTCGCTTCTCGTTTCCAACTGGAGATTTCCCCTCCGCATGTCCCAACTCAAGGATTGAATTGATGCCGTTGGATGAACAAGTTGAAGAGTTCCTAACGCAAATGAACTCGGCCAAGAATAAGCCGTACAGCCAAATGCCAGTCGAGCAAGCGCGGAGGCAAATGGTCGTGGCCACAACGCTGTTGGGACCGGGCCCAAAGATGCATCGAACGGAAGAGATCGCGATCGAGGTCGAAGGTGGTCAGATTCCGGTGCGAGTTTATCATCCCGCAGACGTGCAAAATTTGCCTGTGCTCATTTATTTTCACGGGGGCGGTTGGGTCCTCGGTAACGTCGATACCCACGATGGATATTGTCGCGCGTTGGCGGCCGGCGCCGGGATCAAGGTAGTTTCAGTCGACTATCGCTTGGCACCAGAGCATAAGTTTCCGACCGCGGCGGAAGACTGCTATGCGGCCACTTGTTGGATATCGAAGAACGCTGCCAGCCTTGGTGGTGACCCGCAGCGAATTGCTGTCGGCGGAGACAGCGCGGGTGGAAACCTGGCAGCCGTTGTAGCGCTGATGGCGCGAGATCGTAGCGGTCCTGAGATTGCTTTTCAGTTGCTAAATTATCCGATTACAGATTTCGACCTGGAGACGGCTTCGTACAACGAAAACGCTGCAGGCTACGGACTCACCAAAGATACGATGAATTGGTTTTGGAACCACTACTTGCCGACTCCAAAAGATGCCAGCAACCCCTATGCGTGCCCGCTGAAAGCGGAGTCATTGGCGTCGCTGCCTCCCGCGCTGGTTGTTACAGCGGAATACGATCCGCTTCGCGATGAGGGTGAAGCGTATGCGCGTCGACTAAGTAAGGAAGGTGGCGCTACTGAACTCGTTCGGTACGACGGGATGATTCACGGGTTCACCCGACGATATCGGATTTGGCCAGCGGCTGGCGACGCAATCGAGTTGGCCGTACTACGACTCCAGCAGCATCTGGGGATATAGCCGGAGTGCTGGACGCATTGAATGTTCCCGGAATGTGACGATGGGGAGAGGTAGCATGGTATCGGACGAGAAAAATATATCAGTTTCGACCCGCTGTTTCGGCGTCTCGTTCGCAATTGCCTTTCCAACAGTTCTCACCGCCGGCTATTTCATCTTGTTTGCGGGAAGCGATCTGCAGCAAGCGGTCTACGGCGTCGGCAAAGTAATTCAATTTGGATTTCCAGCAGCCTGGGCGTACTTCGCACTGCGGGAAAAAGTCACATGGCCGAGATGGAATTCGCGTGGCGTAACGACGGGGCTTGCGTTCGGCGCAGCTATCCTGCTGGTGATGATGGTGCTCTACAACTTCGTGCTCGCGCCCGCCGGAGTTTTCGATCAAGCGAACGAAAAAATCCTGGCTAAAATCGGCGAAATGGGCGTTGCCACAACCTGGAAGTTTATCGCTTTGGGAACGTTCTACGCACTGGTGCATTCCTTGATGGAGGAGTACTACTGGAGGTGGTTTGTCTTTCGGCAATTGCGTGAGTTGATGAATGCAAAGTGGGCAATCTTTATTTCCAGTGTGGGTTTCATGTCGCACCACGTGATTCTACTGTCGGTGTTTTTTGGCTGGACGCATTGGGCGACTTATTTCTTTTCGGTTTGCGTCGCCGTAGGTGGCGTCGCATGGTCGTGGCTCTACAATCGCAGTGAATCACTTTACGGTCCCTGGTTCAGTCATTTGCTGGTCGATACTGCCATCTTCACTATCGGTTTCCAAATCGTCCGGCACACGTTCTCATCATGATTGGGATTCGGAAATTTCTCGTCCGCTATGGCCGCCTAGGCTTCGTTGGTTGCGTGGGAACAGTTCACGCAGTCGCCTGTCAACGTGGCGACCGAGTAGTGATCTCCACCGATCGCGGGACAGAGTTGGCCGACGTCATGGTCATGTTGCCCGTATCCGATGATCGCGAACCGACCGGGGAACTTCTCCGCATGGAATCCGCTGCCGATCTGAGTAACGAATTTGAACGAGCAGCGACGGCAGCCAAAGTTTTAAAGGCGACACAAGATATATTCCAGGAAAGGAATGTCGACAATGTCGCCGCGGACGCGGAGGTTCTGATAGACGGGGCGTGTTGTGTTGTCTACTACGTCGGAAAACCATCGTTAGCACTCGGCCCGCTCACGATCGACTTGTCGAAAATGTTGGGAATTCGCGTTCAGTTTCAACAAATGGATTCGTTTGACGCGCCGGTGCAAATTGCTGAGCCGCCGATTGAACCAAAACAGAAACTTCCAGCGGCTGAACGTAGAAAGTTCGAGTCGAATTTTTTGCGCGCCGGCCTGAGTAGCTGGGTCGATGGCGACGCGAGATTGACAGCGGATGATTCTCGGATACTCGAGTTTCATGGAGTGTACCCGCAGCGCAAGCAAAGCAGGTCGTCGGGCGCGTCGATTGTCGATACGTCGACTTCGGATACGTCGACTTCGGATACGTCGACTTCGGATGCGTCGACTTCGGATACGTCGACTTCGGATGCGTCGACTTCGGACGCGTCGCAGGCGGCGAACGGTCCTGGCTTTCGCGAATTCATGCTGCGGATCAAGTGCGTCGGCGGGCGATTTTCTTCGGGACAGTTCTCCGCGCTGCTTGATATTGCATTGAACAGAGGAATGGGGACGTTGCGTCTAACATCGCGGCAGGGTGTTCAGTTGCACGGTGTTTTGCAGGGCGACATTAAGCCAATACTGCAAAGCCTGGAAGCAAAACTGCTCACGACGTTTGGCGCCTGTGGCGATGTTGCGCGTTCGGTGATGTGTCCCCCATTGAGTCATTTGCCGGACACAGCCGCCCGTCAGATTCGATCGCTGTCGATTGAATTGGGCAAAGTGTTCTTGCCATCCGCAAAGTCGTACTTCGAATTATGGATGGATGATGTTCCTGTTGTCGGCACTGTGGAGTCGGAACCGATCTACGGTCAAACTTACTTGCCACACAAATTCAAGATTGCAATTGGTTTACCGAGCGACAACAGTGTCGATTTGCTATCGCATGACGTTGGATTGTTGGCCATTGTCGAACACGAGCAGCTGCAGGGCTTCAATGTTTATGTGGGGGGCGGGCAAGCATATCATCCGGACAAGAGCGATACGTTCCCAAAGTTAGGTGACTTGTTGGGATACGTCGAAGCGAAACACATCGTACAAGTTGCCGTCGGCTTGGCGGAGTTGTATCGCGACCACGGCGAACGGAGCGACCGGCGAACGCGTCGTTTCAAGTACCTCGTGCAACGCTTGGGTATCGAACGAGTAGCCATTGAATTGGAATCGATTCTTGGCGAACAAATGTTGCTGCCCGCTCGACAAGTCTCGATTGAGAAAACAAGAACTTTGATTGGCTGGGAAACGCAAAGCAATGGACGACTGAGTGTCGGCATTCCAGTTCAGGGCGGCCGAATATCAGCCGACCTGCGCGACCAATTGCGAAGTGTACTAAACGTTTTGAAGTGTGGCGTTTGTGTGACGGCTCAACAGAATCTCATTTTGGTGGACATCGATGAGTCGCAGCGCGAGCTGTTGGCAGGGCTGCGCGATGTCATTGAATCCCGGTCGGCTAGCCTCGTGGCAAGTACAATGGCCTGCCCTGCTCTTCTTAGTTGTCGATTGGCGTTAGGCGATGCGGAATCGATCGCGATCGAGCTACAGCAAGAGATTGCCACACAGTTGGAGTTGGCTGGTCGTCAGGATTCTCCGATCGATGTTCGCGTGAGCGGTTGCGGAAACGGGTGCAGCCGCCCCATAACAGCTGAGATTGGGATTTTGGCAGTCGAAAAGGGAGTTTACACGATACGACTAGGTGGTTGTCGACTGGGCAATCGGTTGAATATGGTCTATAAGAGTATGGTCGAGAAGTCGCAATTGAGTCGGGAGACCGGCGATATCGTAAAGCGGTATTGCGAAGAAGCGATGGGCGATGAGTCGCTCGGTGATTTCTATTACCGAAGGTTGTCTGACGACCGATAAATTGTAGAGGAGGTTCCATGAAGGGACCGTACGAAAGATCGAAGTACGATTTCCATCGCGTCTGGGAATGTCCTCAGTGCCATCAACGCGAGCGCTCCACTGGCGGCGCCACCTATGCGTTTTGTGCGAAGAAGCAGAATGGCATTTTGTGTGATGCGCCAATGACGCTGGCCGAAGATGAGCCGCGGCTGCGAATTCATGCAGCCAACGGAATCAACAACGCAGTCGAACGCACAATCGAACCCAGTCGCACCGACGTGAAAAGAAATCGTACGCCAAACCGGTTGTCTCCAACTGGCGAACTAAAGAGCGATGTGGAGCCCGCCGAAATGCTCGAAACCGTTGTCGAAGTCGCCGTCGAAACAATTTTCGCTCCACCTCCCGAACTGCCGAGTGTTGCGCCAAATCGTCCCGATTTGGAATCAAAATTTGATGAGGCCACTGCTGAGGCAGTGAAAGGCGATGCGACTTCTGAGCGGACGTCCGACGAAAAAGCCGCAGATCCCGCAGGCGATGCGAAGACTAACAAGCCACAGACGCCGTCGAAGAAAAAGCGTCGAGGCGGACGTAGAAATAGTAAAGGCGGCGGAAAGTCGAGCTAAGCAAAGCCAGGCAACATCGTCAGGCAACATCGTCAGGCAACATCGTCAGGCAACATCGTCAGGCAACATCGTCAGGCAACATCGTCAGGCAACATCGTTTTTCCGCTTTGCCAGTAAACGACGAGGCTGTACGGTGATTCGGTCGGTACGATGATTCTGATCCTACGTTGGTTGAGCCCCCAGATTCGCAGTGAAAGATGGCGAATTCGTGATTTATCGCAGGTAATTCGCAACGCAATGCGGCGGCACTCGGCGTTCGAAAAACTGTCGAATCACGGCTTCCAAAGATTTGGGCAGAATGTCGTACCGCAGATTTTGACGGTGGTTGAGGCATTATCTATACTAGAACGAGAAATGGTGTTGCTTGGCAAGAGGTTAGGCAGCACCGATCCCACCTTTGACACGGCCAGCTCTTAGAACGTACACGCCTTAAAAACGGGCTACCTTTAAGAACGACCAGTGCCGCCCACTAGAACAGTCGCTTCTGTTAGGCAGTAAAATTCATTCCCGGATGAACTGCCGGCTTTTACGAGGAGATTCAAGGATGTACGTCGTTAACATTACATTGCAAATGCTTAAACCATCTCGCCTCATCGGTGAACATTTGTTGCTAATGCACCTGTTGGTTCTGAGCGCGACGTTCGCAATATTCAGCGCGGGCGATAGGACCGCCTTCGGCGAGGATGTTGTTGAGTTTTCGCCAGCGCAGCTTGAGTTTTTTGAGAAGCAAGTGCGACCGATTTTGGTCAAGCGATGCTATAAGTG
>JBLHLE010000519.1:0-5861 GCA_047620805.1 Pirellulaceae bacterium | reverse complement strand
GTTGAACGGCGAGCCGGTTCGAACGACCAGTGACGTTCGTACTTGGCACCGGCCGCGATCCAACGTCGCAGCGTCCCCACCTCTGCGAAAGTGAGCTGTTTGTGCGGTAGGGGAGGCATCCGCTCCGCTTCGTCAGTGGTCTCCACACGTCGAATGAGTTCGCTGGCTTGCGGATCGCTCGGCACGATCGGCAGCTTGCCAGAGTCAGTCGCGGCGACGGCGCTGCTGCGCACATCGAAGCGGAATCCGCCCTTTCGACTCTGTTCATTCGGACCATGACAAGCAAAGCAATGCTGAGAAAGTATCGGCCGAACGTCGCGATTGAATTGAACCACTTCGTCAGCTGTCGCGCCAAAGCTGGCGGTCACTGTGCCGACCGTCACTGTGCCGACCGTCACTGTGCCGACCGTCACTGTGCAGGCGCTGATGATCAGCAATGCAAATACTCTGCTGGCAATGGCCATTGGGAAGATCTTTCGGGCAATGTTGTGCATCGTCCTGAAACCCTTTGCTTCGTCGGCAACCGAGTTACTATAGTCGAAAGGACCCCTTAATACTCAATATGACAGGGATGATGATTCCGACCGCGGCATCAATCATCTCTTGTTTGAGCACGGCACTCTCGGATAGAGGCTTGCCCACAGCCGCAGGACTCTCGACGCAGGACTCTCGACGCAGGACTCCTCGCCCTTGGGAAGCGACACAACTCATAACACAAGCCAACGCGACAAACAAGCAAACATAGGTGTAAAACTTTAACCTTCAGCTATCTCCGTTCTAGCCGAATCCGACATCGGAACCAGCTAAATGCCGCGCAAACCGTGTTACACGATCCGAATTTCGTGAACGGAAAGAATTTACCAGATCCTATTGGGAATGTCGGCGAACTTACGCGATAATCTGGCTCTAACTTTGTCGATTGAATTCGTCTCAATTCGGTTGTGAGTAGCTACGTCATTGACCCGTTTAACCGTTAGCCAAAAAAGAAATGTAAAAAAAGTTAACCGCTTGTTCGATGACAGACGGCATTTTTTGCAGGCGTACGCAGCCAAGAATCGTCGCCCGCAATATTCATACACCAACGCTTTAATGGCGATTTCTTCCGACTGACTGTGAAATTAAACGAATCTCCCCCAAACTTGGGTAGAGACAAAGTCTAGAATCCGCTGACGCAGTAAAACATGACCAACTAAACTATCAGGAATGAAACCAATGCACTCCAGCCTAAAATTCACGCTCGCCCTGGCTCTGGCCTCACTGGTCACGAGTTTCGTTCAAGCAGATCCGATCGAGTTTAAGAGGAGCGAGCTCGATTCAAATTTCCGTTCCGAGGGAGTGGCGGTAGCGGATGTCGACAACGACAAGTTGGTCGACGTGATTGTCGGCGACTATTGGTACAAAAATCCGGAGTGGACGCGCCACGAAATTCGCACGCCACGCAAACCCGATCGCGGCGGTTACACCGAGGCCTTCGCCGTTTACGCGAAAGACTTTGATGGCGACAAGTGGATCGATGTACTTGTCGTGCCATTCCACGGCAAAGATGCGAAGTGGTATCAAAATCCGCAGAACAAATCTGGTCATTGGACTGAGCGCGTCGCGTTTCGCGGAACTGGCAATGAAACTCGAATATACCCCGACCTTTTTAAAGACGGCGACCCGGTATTCGTAATGGGTGTCGAAGGACGCATGTCGTGGGTGGAAGTGGCGAAAGATCCGACGCAGCCTTGGACAGTACATGCATTGGACGCCAGCAATCAAGGGGCCGGTCAATTTCATCACGGCTTGGGAGTTGGCGACTTGAGCGGCGACGGACGAAACGATGTCATCACGCCGCAAGGCTGGTGGGAACAGCCGGAGATGGGGCGCAAACATGTAGGCACGTGGAAATTTCACAAAGCCAATCTCGGTGCGGGCTGTGCCGACATGCATGTAGCCGATCTCGATCTCGATGGTCGCCCCGATGTGATCAGCACTTCCGCTCACGGTCGCGGTATCTGGTGGCATCAACAAACTGGAGACGCCGCGGAACCGACTTTCAAAACTCACACTCTGGACGATTCGATCCACGAGACCCATTCGCTCAATTATGTCGATGTCAATGGTGACGGTCGCAAAGACCTCGTTACCGGTTGGCGATTTTACGCGCATGGGTTTAGTCCAGAGAAGGCGAACGACCCAAGTGAACTGGCGTGGTATGAAGTCGCGACTAAAAAGGGCGAAGTGCCGACACTCGTCAAACATTCCGTAGATATACGCAGTGGTGTTGGAGCTCAATTCGTTACCAGCGATTACAACGGTGATGGTCTGATGGATATTGTCGTATCGAATCGCAAAGGCGTATTCGTCTTCGAACAAAAGAAGTAAACGCGACGGACTAAACATAAAAGCAACTCGATGGACAAAATAGATGCCAACAAGATTCGCCTCACTTGCAGTCGTACAACTACTGATCGTTTTCGCAATGCCCGCCACGTTGCCAGCCGCGGATCCGACTCCTCCGTCAACGGCGGAGCAACTCAAGGGCTTCAACTTACCGCCTGGATTTGAGATTCAGTTGGTCGTAAGCGATCCCGATATCGGCCAACCGATGAACTTGAATTTCGATGCGCGGGGCCGGCTTTGGCTAACGCATTCGATAGAGTATCCCTATCCGGCCAAAGGCGAGGGGGTGGAGCCAGACCGTGGCCGGTTTGCCGGTGGAGGTGAAAACGAACCTCGCGACCGCCTGACCATTATTGAACTCGGCGACACTGAACTCGGCGACACTGAACTCGGCGACACTGGGCTGGCCGACACTGGGCGGGCAAAAACGGTCACCCACTTCGTTACGGGCTTGAACATTCCCATCGGCAACACGCCTCTTAAAGACGGAAGCGAGGCGCTGGTGTACGCCATTCCCTCGATCTTTCACGCGGTCGATAAAGATGGCGACGGCAAATCGGATTCGAAAGCAACGCTCTACACCCGCTTTGGTAATCGCGACGTCCACGGCAACGCAAGTTCGTTCACCCGCTGGATCGACGGCTGGATCTACGGTTGCCACGGATTCTCGAACCACAGTGAAGTGACGGATTCCAGCGGTCGCGTGGTCAAGTTGCACTCGGGCAATACGTACCGTTTCCGTGAAGATGGCAGCCATTTTCAACAGCATACTTGGGGACAAGTCAATCCATTCGGGATGACATTTGATCCCCTCGGTAATCTTTATAACTCCGACTGCCATTCGCGACCGGTTTACCAGATGCTTCGTGGCGCAACCTACCCTAGTTTTGGCAGTCAGCCGCCCGCAGTTGGTTTCGGCCCGGAAATGATTAATCACAATCACGGTTCGACGGGTATATGCGGTCCGGCATACTACGCGGCCGATCATTTTCCCGCAGAGTATCGCGACAATTTGTTTATCTGCAATCCAGTGACGGGGCGGGTACATCGGGACAAACTAAAGCGATTTGGTTCGACATACCAGTGCGACTCGCAGCCTGACTTTATCACGACCGACGACAAATGGTTTCGTCCGGTCGATGCAATGGTTGGGCCAGACGGAGCGCTATACATCGCCGATTTCTGTAACTTGGTGATCGGTCACTACGAGGCCCCGTTGAACCATCCCGATCGCGATCGAACGCACGGTCGCGTGTGGCGCGTCGTTTATCGTGGGACAGGTAAGACATCGCCGTCACTTCGTCCGCTGCCTGACTTGACCAAATACAGCACGTTGCAATTAGTCGAACAACTTGGCAATCCCAACTTGTTGGTGCGAACTCTGGCAACGAATTTCCTGGTCGATGCGCACGCGACCACAGCTCCTGTCGCGGTCCTCCAAGCGCTGCGCCCCGACAGTCCCGCTGAGCTACGCGCCCACGGCCTGTGGGTTTTGGAGCGGCTGGGGCACTTAGACAATCCGCTGATCGAACAATTAGCCAGCGACGATTCTCCCTTGGTCCGAGTGCATTTGATGAGGGCGTTGGCGGAAAGGCAGAGCTGGACAACGCCGCTGTTTGCGACGGTTCGCAAAGGGCTGATCGACCCCGATGAGTTCGTCCGCCGCGCTGCTGCTGATTCACTTGGAATGCATCCATTGGCCGAGAATGTCGCGCCGCTGCTCGCTGCATGGAAGAACGCAGCGAAAGAGGATACACATCTGATTCACACAATTCGCCTGTCTTTGCTGCGACACTTAAATGACGAGAAAACCACTGCCCGACTTCTAGTTCAGGATTTCGACCAGGACGACGGAGGACGCTTGGTCGAAGTGGCCGCGGGTTCCAAAAACCAACTTACGGCAGCATTGATTTTACGTTTTGCACCTAACGCAGTAATCGACCCGGCCGCCATGCAACTGGCAATTCGGCAAGTCGCAGGCAATGGATCGGCAGCAGACGTCGAGCGGCTGATTAGTATGCTCTCTTCCTCCAAATCTCACGCCACTGCACAACTCGCCGCGCTCGGAGGTTTGTCCGACGCTCTCATTCAACGCGGGGAACAACCGAGTGCCAACTCGGCGCTCAAAGCCTGGCTCAAACGACTTGCCAGCAAGTTGCTCGACGACAAACCGGTCGAGAGTTGGACCAACTCGCCATTGCCGGAACATCCCGATTCTCCGAGTCCTTGGGGGCTCAGGCAGCGGACGTCCACAGACGGCAAATCGGCAGTTATGATCGACAGTATCGTCCACGGCGAGCAGGCGACCGGAGTTTATCGCAGCCCGAAATTCACCGCGCCGCCCAAACTTTCATTCTGGCTGTGCGGTCACAGTGGCGGTCAGCAGAGCGGCAACGGTCCCGTCGTCAATCATATTCGGTTGCGACGACTCGATACTAACGAAGTCGTTGCTCAACAGAACGTCCCGCGCAATGACACCGCCCAAAAAGTTACTTGGGATTTGGCGAAGCACGCCGGTCGCGAGTGCGTAGTCGAGTTGGTAGACGCCGATACCGCTGCTGGCTTCGCCTGGATTGCAGTGGGGCGTTTCGAGCCAGCAGTTGTCAGCATTCCCTCCGACACGTCCTCACCGACCATCAGTCTGCTGGATTTGGTTGGACGCTTCGGCTTGAGTGAATTCGCTCCTCGCGTACTAACTATGGCGTCCGGCTCGCAACAGGATCCCGCAACGCGCGTTGCGGCAGTGACCGCGGTCACGCGACTGCTGCCCAAAGAGCAAGCACAACCGGTATTGTCCTCCCTCCTGGCCGACGCGTCGTCCCCGACATCACTGCGAATCGTCGCGGCCCAACTACTCGCTGCCGACGAGTCGCCGGAATCCCGAGTTACCTTAACCACCTCGCTAAAGACTGCTCCCGCAGGTTTGCAGCGGGAGATAGCATTGGCTCTGGCTGGCTCGACGGCCGGATTAGATGCTCTGCTTACGACAATCGCAGAAGGGAAGGCATCGGCGCTACTGTTGCAAGAACAGCGGATTGCCGAACGATTGACGACGTTGGGCAACGCCAAAATCAAGCTCCGCGCGGCTGAGTTAACCAAGTCGCTTCCCCCGGTCGAAGCGAAGACCAGCGGACTTATTCGTCAGCGGCTGAGAGGATTCGCGAAATCGGATTCTTCCCTAGAACGCGGTCTCGCAGTTTTCAAAAAGAATTGCGCCGCCTGCCACAAACTGCGTGACGTCGGCGTGATGATGGGACCACAGCTAGATGGTATTGGCCTTCGCGGGGCGGAGCGATTGTTGGAAGACTTGCTCGATCCCAACCGGAACGTCGATGCAGCTTTTCGAACAGTGAATATCTCCACCGCAAACGGAAAAGTCATATCCGGTCTGATCCGCCGCAAAGAAGGTGCGATACTGGTATTGGCCGATTCCAAAGGGCAAGAAGTTCGCGTCCCGCTCAGCGATATCGACGAAC
>JBLHLE010000518.1:0-5869 GCA_047620805.1 Pirellulaceae bacterium | reverse complement strand
ATGCAGCCAAACTGTACCATTCGGCGGCTCATGCCCATACGGTCGCCCACAGTCACGGCAGCTTGCGGCACTTGGAAAGTGATTTGAGCAAACTGGACCAAGCCTTTCACCACATGGAAGAGACGCTGGAGCGAGTTGAACACAATGCTCGTTTCGGTGAAGGCCACACGCACGGCGACACTCGACATGTTCGAGGTTTGATGCGAGCGGTCGAGTCCAACTTACATCACCTCAGAGACGACATTCGCGAAATGACTCGACGTCACTACGGAAGTCACGACATCCACGGCATTCCTCGCAATGCGGTCCCTGGACACGGCGTACACAACGTCTACCGCACGACCCAGTACGGATCCAGCAGTCGCAACGGTGGCAGCTACGGCCAAGGTCGCACGGGAATTTCGTACAGCGGAAACGGCTTCAACATCCGCGTCGGTCGCTAAGCTAGGCACGCGTTTCGATCACAGTGAAGACCAACAGCACAAGGCGGTCACTCCTGATGGAGTGACCGCCTTTTTTCGCGCAGGCTTTTTTCGCGCAGGCTTTTATTACGCAAGTTGATTAGAAAAGTCATTTGGCATCATGTTGAAAATAAGTGTCGCCTGTCGCTCATTTTTAGGAAGAATGTTACCTTCCCTTGCTAGTCCTGCTACGCAGGCCTTCGCAGGGAGGTGACAGATGCGACAGCTACTTTCGCAGTGCGAAAGGCGACTATGAAAAGGCGTCCGATGCTAACGCGGATCGACAACAGCAAAAACTTGCTTGGATTATAGCTGGCTACGCCGGAAATGGCGAAATACTACTGGAAGGTAAGCCGACAAAGATCTATCGGTTCGAGTGCGAGGGGAGCGAAGGGATCCATTTGTTAGAAGTGAGTTGAACTCACTATTCGGCGTTCTTCTCAGCCTCTTTTTTCTCTTCCGCTTTGCGTTCGTAGTATTCTTCTAGGGCGAGTTTGGGGTCGTCGTTAAAATAGTCGCGACAACCACCGCAGCAAACGTAATACGTTTTGCCCATGTAGACGACCGGAATCGTCCCTTTGCCACCGGTTACGACACATTCAACGTAGGAAAGTCCTTTGCCGAAATTGCTGCCAATTTTGGTATAGCCAATCGTGCCCATCGATATCGCGCGACCGGTCGGTGAACTCTTGTGGAGTTGCACAACCAAGCGTGCGCCTTTGGCGAATTGTCGAATTGCCACGCTCGTCGGTCCCGTGTAATCTTTCGGCGGCTGATCTAACGTCAAGGTCAGCGCGCCGTCTTCACCGAGCTTGCCGTTGTATTCGACCTCTTTTTCGTCAGCGGTTGTCACGGTTAGCGAATACTCGTTTGCCTTGTCGCCTGCGCGAAGTTTACCGGCTTGGAAGTATTTTCCATCTTCCGATTCGAACACCAAAGCCGTTTCTTCTTTGCCGAACGACCACTTCCATTCGGACTTCTCCTGCCAGGCACCTTGTGTCGAGCCGCGACGGAGTTGCCCGACGCCGCGCCACTGTCCGACGAACTCTTGTAGTTGCTGAAGTTGCTCCTTTGATTGAGGAGCTTTATTGGCGTGATCCGCGCCTAACAAGAGCAGCGGCAATGCCATGAACCACAGAAATCGATATCGGATATGCATCGCTTGTCCTTTTTGAGAAACACCACGGATGTGGACGCTCAAGTATAGCTGCTAAATGCCATTGATAGTGAATTTACTATTTTACGTTTGTAAGTACTTTGGAAACTTGCGTTTTCTGTGTGTTCCTGCTGTTCGCCACCTAACGTTTCGCTTGCAAGAGCGCTATGCTGGCTGTGAAACCGTGCACAAAGTTACGGCCGGCAACGGGTCCGATCTCACCTTGGGCAAACAGTCCTGCTAGTGGTAATTCGCCGAGCACTTGTTGGATAGCGGCGGCATCGTGGTGGGGCTCGGAGAATAGTCGCGTGCCGCGACCATTGCATGTGAATAGAAGCGCGCCCAATGGGGCGATATTTTTGTCGTCACGGACAGCGGCCAGGAGTTGCTTGAGTTCGCCGTCTGCCGATTCTTCGTCGCGGACGTGAAACTGCACGGTTTGGCCAACGCGAACATAGTCGCCGATCACGATGGAACCATCTTCTTCCTCGATACTCGTGACATTCCGCACGAGAAAGTCGCCCTGTTCGAATGTGTCTTGGTATTCGCTGACGACTTGGCCGACGTGCAAACCTTCCTGCACCATCGCCTTTTCGCGACTGGGGAGCTGGTCAAAGATCTCTTGCAGTTGAGTTAGCGCGGGTCTGCCGCCCAGTTCGTAAATGATATTGCGTTCCGCCTTGGTGACCACGAAATGTTGGCCAATAGGTCGACAGCCTTGCGAGACAATCGTGTTGAGCTCGATGTTGCCAGAGAGCAAAACCCCTACTGCGCCTTCCGTGAAAGTCTGTTGACCGAGCACCAGTCGATTGACGCCCGGAGAATGTCCACCGCTTGCCATTCCTCCGACGACTGGCACTCCCGGGTGTTCGGCGTTCACGCGTTCGAGTAACGCGTCGGTTGGAAAAGTAAACGGTTCTCCCAGCAACAACAGTGAGCTGCCTTCGGGCCAGCCATCGTCGAGCTCCTCTGGCCACCCGGTGATCGTCGGTCCGTCGGGCGTTTGCTCGAATCGCAGTTGCAGCGTCTGAAGTTGAACTCCGGGAAGCGATGCGGCCCACAGCGAAAAAGCGGGACCATTTTCGATTTCCTGGCCCGCTCCGACAATGCTCTCGCCTGTGCAACCAAGTAAGTTGTTGGTGCCGAGCCTATCCGACACATTTCGTGCTAGCTGAGCCACATTCGAGGCGTGGTCGCCAGAGAAAAAGGCAAAAGCCAGATCTACCTTACCGTTCAACTTATCCAGTACTTGCTGGCAAGCCTGTTCGACTGCGGCTTTCGTTTCGGGAAGGGTGGAAACTGCAGAAGCAAATTGGAGAGATTGACCTGTCATAATGTCCTTCTGTGCTCAGTTCGGGTGTGGGTACGCCAACACGTTACCATTTCGTTACACATGCTTCTATGGAGGCAATGTAAAAGAATACGTATGATTCACTTGTACACAATTCATCGCACGCTGCTGAGTTACCTTCGCACGCTGCTTGGTTTCGATTGCAACGACTTATCTCCTAACTCGGCGAATGTTCGCCGCACAGCCGAGGGTACTGATTCGAGGAGGAAAAAATGACGCGTACACGTTACCTATTACCACTGGTGGTTGCAATCATCGTTGGGAGTTTGCCGTTCTGGTGGCAGTCGCAGCTGGATCAATCCCAAACGGTTCGTGCCGCAGAACCGGTCGCAAACATTCTGGCGAGCGTCGCGATTGCTAAAGTACCACATGTCCAACAGAAGCCTGACTTTTGTGGTGAAGCATGTGCTGCGATGTTCCTGTCGAAACTGGGACGCTCGGTCGATCAGGATTATGTCTTTGACAAATCGGGGCTAGATCCGATTCACGGCCGCGGTTGTTACACCAAAGAACTTGCCACAGCGCTCAAGGCAATTGGCTTCCAAATTGGCGACGTCTGGTATTCGGTGAAGACTACGGACGCCGAGCGCGAAATGCACTCGCAATTTCAAACTTTGCATCGCGATCTAGTTCGCGGCGTGCCGTCGATCATTTGCATGCACTACAACGATCAACCGAACACAACGGAACATTTCCGGCTAATCCTCGGTTACGATGCGTCCACGGATGAAGTGCTTTATCACGAACCCGCTGCGGCAGACGGCGCCTATCTACGGATGAAGCGCGAGATGTTGTTAGACCTTTGGCCGCTGAAGTATCGCACGGATCGATGGACGATCATTCGGATGCCTCTGGAGCCGGTTGGAGTTGTGAATGAGCTTGCTTCGTCCAGCCATACAGACGCCGATTTTGCGCAGCATATTCGTCGACTAAAGAAGCGATTGCCCAGTGGTGACTTTCAGATCGTCATTCAAAAACCGTTTGTGGTCGTTGGCGATGAGTCATTGGACACGGTCAAACGTCGGTCTGTTGAAACGGTGAAGTGGGCAGTCGATCGCATCAAGAGGGATTATTTCGCTAAAGATCCAGACGAGATCATCGATATCTGGTTGTTCAAAGACAAGGCCAGTTACGAATCGAATACCGTTGAGTTGTTCGGGGAAAAACCAGGAACGCCCTTCGGATATTACTCGCCAACTCATCGCGCTTTGGTAATGAACATTTCTACGGGAGGAGGAACACTGGTACACGAAATTGTGCACCCGTTCATGGCCTCGAATTTTCGGGCGTGTCCGTCGTGGTTCAACGAAGGCTTGGCGTCGTTGTACGAGCAATGTCGCGATAACCAGGGTCATATTTGGGGATCGACAAATTGGCGTTTGCGTGGCTTACAGATTGCGATCGCGAGCGATCGGGTACCGACGTTCAAGGAGTTGTGCAGTACGACAACGAACGAATTCTATCGCGAAGATCTCGGCACAAACTATTCGCAGGCGCGCTATTTGTGTTACTACTTGCAGGAGCAAGGCAAGCTAGTCGACTACTACCATGCGTTTCGCAAAAACGCGGCAGCGGATCCTGGTGGGTACGCGACGCTGGCCGAAGTGCTAGGTGAGAAGGACATGCAGCAGTTTAAAAAGAAATGGGAACAGTACGTCACAAAGCTCCGATATTGAAATAGGACAGGATCTGTTTGAAAGCAAGTTAGTCCAGCACTAGTGAATTGCCAAAATTGCCTAGGTTGACTTTTCAGCAAGGGGCACGATTTTTCGTGCCAGGCAATATCAGCCAGACTTAAAGCGTTTGATTGGAAGTGTTTGAGAAGGCAGTCGCAGAAAGACGATATGTTCATAGCGACTAGGACGCATTGTCAGGGCCGAAATCAGTTGTCCCAACTCGTCAAGTCGATTAAACTTCAGGTGTCGTAAGGGGTTTCGGCGGAAGAGGAAATACAGATGGTAAAACGAACAGCTCTAGGTGTCGCAGTATTGCTCTTAGCAGCAGCTCCGTCTTACGCCCAAACTGTACAGCTGCCGACTTTTCAACAGTTCTCTGCTTCCACAACTGTTTCAGTACCCGACCGCGGTAGCGTTCACATCGGTGGTGTGAATAGCATTCGAGAAGGCAGCAGCACTCGCGGCGTACCTTTCCTATCGAAGATCCCGGGTGTCAACCGACTATTCAAGAACAACGCCATTGGTCGCGAGGCCAGTCGCAGTAACATCTATGCTTCCGCGACGATCATCAGTTTAGATGAAATGGACGAAGCAGTCCTCTCTGCAGCTCGATCTAATCGAGCAGGTAGTCGTAGTGCTGTGGCGATCGACCCCGCTCTGCAACGACAAGCTGCTTTCCTTTCTTCCAATGTCGGACGCGGGCGGATCGGCGGCGCTGAACCTGCACTAGTTGTACAGAAGCGGGTTCCCGACGCGTACGAAATTCGACAACAAAACAAATTGGCGGAAGTCAAGCGAAACGAAGACGCTTGGAAGTTCATCAACCAAGGCAAATCGGCCGAAAAAGAAGGCAAACGCGGCGTCGCGAAAATCTACTACCAAATGGCTTCGCGTCGCACTTCCGGCGACCTTCAGAAGCACATTCTCGCTCGCATCGACTATTTGAATTCTGCTGGCAGCGTCGGTTCTATCGCTGCGAAGTAGCGGTGTACTTAGTCTCGCGAAACATCGCTCAGTTACTGAAAACGCGTTTGTTCTTTCACGAGTTTATTGAACGCGCCATAACCCTGTTCGGGGTTGGTGGTGTCGGCACCTTCGTCGAACTCGCGGTTCTCGCAGCTCCAATATTCGTCCCGGAACTTCGCGATTTCGTCGATCGATTCCTGGCCCAGGCCAATTGCGTCCAGCTGCCAGTCTTCACGAGCGAGCGGAATGATCTGCGCCA
>JBLHLE010000517.1:0-5871 GCA_047620805.1 Pirellulaceae bacterium | reverse complement strand
CAAGCAAATGTAATAATAGGCGTTGTTCACTTGTTCGCTGACCGGAAAGTTTTCGATCACGCCACGCATCACTTGGAAGCACTTGCCATAGTTGCGATCGTGATAAAAGCAAATCCCCATCTTGAGAGTTGCTTCCGCACGCATATCCTCTTCGCGATTTTCCTCTAGCGAACACGCTTCAAAATGTGTTCGAGCTCGATCGTAAGCGCGATCGCGTTCGAGGTAATAGTTACCCAGTCGCATGTGCGCCGAAAATCGAACTCGACTGCGAGGATATCGTTCGATGACGGATTTCCAAATCTCAATCGACTTGGAGACCTCGTCAACCTCGAAGCGAGAATCACCCGCTTCGACAAGTTTTTTCGCTGCTCGGTCTTCGATCAGCGAACCGCGAACGGGCACCGCTGGATCGTCTTGAGCGAAAGAAGTGGAAACCGCGACGAGCACGAAGGACACAAGGGTCCAGGAGATTGATGTTCGATTCATGGTTTTTTGGGGCGGGAGGTTAATGTATTAGCGGAAAGAATTCTTTTCAGCCCGGCTTCGAGTGTTGCGATTTCAGCGATCGCGTCGGTGGGACTGAAAGGACATTCCGTCCTCATTATATAATGACCACACTAGCGTAGCCACAACATGTATTGTGATTGACACAATTCCCCCGGTCAATCATTTATGAGCACTTGTATTCAAACGGTTCAACAAATTTCTATAGAACCACTGAATACGCCGAACGGAGCGCTGCGACAATCAAGTCGACTGCGGATTGCTGCTACGAAAGGCTGGGCAGGGAGGGAAACAGCAGTGAGTGCAAGGCGGGACAGCGGGCAATCGGGACAGTCGATAATCGGGTTGACTAACCTTTACAGACCAATCTAACCATTCACTGCCACCGCATCGCGGCTATAGAGGCGAGCTAAGTTCTTAAGCACGAACTATTTCGCTTCTTTTCTTCACTTCGGAGAAGTACGACATGACGTCTAGCCACATCTCACTTCGTAGTGAAGAGAACGATCTCCAAGGAAAGAGAACAAAGTAACGACCTCTCCCTTTGATATCAAAGGGAGAGGCGTGACTTTTCTGTTCGAGCTACTAGCTAAACAACTCTTTAATTGGCGCACCGTTGTCGACCAATTTCATCGGACGTTGCAGCGGTGTCATGACTTCTTTATTCGGATCGATACCCATCGCGTGACAGATCGATGCGTGCAATTCCGAAACTTGGACCGGACGATCCTTCGGGTGTGCTCCGTCTTCGTCGGATGATCCGACCACGGTACCACCACGAATTCCACCGCCAGCCATAAAGCAACTGAATACCGATGGCCAGTGGTCTCGACCTGCATTTTCATTGATTTTTGGTGTGCGACCAAACTCGCTCATCATCACAATCATTGTGCTTTCGAGTCGACCACTTTCTTCCAGATCTTCGATCAAGGAGGCCAATGCCGGATCCATGACTTCGCCGTGATTCGTCATCGCGGGGAAGTTTCCGCTGTGCGTATCAAAACCGCCACGGTTAACTTGAACAAATCGAACACCTTCTTCGACGAGGCGTTTGGCCAACAGAGCGCCACGACCAAAAGTCGTATCGCCGTAACGGTCGATTGTCTTTTGCGGAATCTTTTCTAGCTCAAAAGCTTCCAAAGCTGGACTTCGCATCAGCTTGACGGCATCGGTAATCGACGTTTCGCTGGCACCGAGTCGTTGATCGGTATTGGGACCTGCGAAATTCTTGTTGTAACGAGCCAATACTTCCAGACGCTTGTTTCCGCGAACTTCGGTAATGCCTTCGGGGAATGCCAAGTACGGATCTTTTTCACCGGGTCTGGCCACATAGTACGCTTCGCACGTTTGACCGAGATACGATGCTTGAGGCGCTTGTCCGCTGATCGAAATGTACGCGGGCAATTCGCTTGTCTTTGGCCTTTCGTGCACAACAACCGATCCAACACCTGGGTGTCGTAGGTTGCCACTGGGCAAATAACTTGTTTGCATGTTGTACGTGGCACGACCGTGAGCACCTTGAGTTCCGGCAATGGATCGGATCAGTGCAGCGTGGTGCATTTGCTTGGAAAGCTGCGGGAAGATTTCAGAAATCTGAACTCCGGAAGCGGAAGTCGAGATCGGGCTGAAATCGCCTTGCGTCGGTCGACCTGGCTTGGGATCCCAAGTATCGATGTGCGACATGCCGCCACCGTTCCAGAACAGAATTATATTTTTGGCCTTTGCCTCATGGCTCGTGCCTTCCAATGCTAGTAGGTCGCGGACACTGAGTCCGAGAATACTTGCGCCACCGGCGGCAAGTAGCGAACGTCGCGAAAGTTTGTAGTCCAGGCAAGACTTTGACATGCGTTAGGCTCCTGAGGGACGAAATACTATTCGTGGTTTTAGATGAAATATAAGTTGCTGGTAACGTTAAGTTGCTATGCGTCTGTTGTCTAAAAGTGTGTCCTATCTAAGAATTCGCTTTTGTCGTGGCCGAATCCCCAGGCCGTTCATACTAAGGTATGAATCTGAATTCATTGCAATTGAGCATGACCCAACGCAAGTCGGCCATGCCGTCCAGCGTAGTGGCTGCTGCGCTAACGATTTCAGTTCCATCGGCGATTTCTTTTGCCGAAGGAGCTCGCGTCAGAATCTCGAAATACACGACCCTGATTGCTTTATCGACATCAACCTTTGGTCCTGTCAACAGCTCGTAGACGGATTCTAACGGTCCGACGCGGGAAGCTTCGTTGGTCAATCTGCCGTTGAGCATCATTAAAGCTTGCCGCATGTTTGGCGCGTCGCCACGCATTTCGCCCAGGTCGGCTCGAGACGTCTGCCCGAACACGCGAACAAAATGGCCCATGGGCGCCGGCGATGCCATGCGGAACGTCGAACTGAATTTCGGATTATCATCGAAGACTCGCTCGACCATTTTCGTTACGTACTTAGCGCCGCCGCCTCCTTGAGTGTCCGCCATCATTGCCATTCGCTGAGCTTCCAGCTCCTCGGCACTCATGATATTCATCCGATCGACTTCGACCCCTACCTTCGGTTTTTTCAACAGGGCAGCAAAGTCCAATTCGATCGCGTTCTCTAAAGCGTATGCACTGCCCTGCATTGCCTGGCCCTTCATGGCCCGGCCCTTCATCATCGCAGGTCCACCGGCCGCATTGGCGCGAGCGAGCAAGGTACCGACTTTCGGCTTCTCGCCGTCCTCGTACACTCGGACCCGAACAGGCTCCCTAACAGTTCGTTCGTTTGTACCTGGCACGTGCTTGTACTCGAACAAGTGCCCAGCGGAAACGATACTGTCGTACAATGATTCGCCTAACATGCGACGCATGGGCGTAGCGAGGAAATTGGATTCCAATTCGACTCGAGTCACTTCGTCGGCATCAGGTGCTACGTGCGAGCGAGCGTATGCGTCACTAGTCACGATCATCTGTACTAAATTGCGGAAATCGAAACCGGTCGCAACAAATTCTTCTGCTAAGAAATCCAGAGTCTCGGGATGACTCGGTGGATTGTCGGCACGGAAATCGTCAATTGGTTCGACAAAACCTTGCCCAACCAATTCTTTCCAAAGTCGATTTACCAGCGATCTCGAGAAGAATCGATTTCGCGGGCTGGTAACCATTTCTGCCAACTGCGCTCGCAGCTCGCTGCGACGATAGAGGTCGCCCTGAATATCAATCTGACGAATCGACAACTTGGCTTCCGACTCAACACCCAAATCGTCGTTCTTGCCACTAGTCTGTTGAGCGACTCGATCTGCGGCAGAAACAAGTAAGTCGTCAACGACAACTTCAGCCGACTTTTTCTCAGCGGCCTTGCGGGCGATTTCCTGTTGATTCCGCAAGTCAATCAATCGCGAAATAAACTCCAAATCGTCCTTCTCGCCTGCGATATCGAATGGAAAACGCGGCTTCATCGGGTGACGATCCTCTGCGTCGTCTTCCGGCGGCCACATTACTGTCGATTCAGTTGTTTCGGTCGTGTAAACGACTCGAGTGATCTGACTCTCTATTCTTCGAGTCTTACCGAAGAACGCGGCCAAACTGTAAAAATCTTCGCGCGTCCAAACGTCGAACGGATGGTCGTGACATTCCGCACAGGCAATGCGAACGCCCATGAAGACTTGAGCTGTCACGGCGGCCATTGCTGTTGGATTGGCATCGTCGCCCAATATGAAACCAACTTCTGGCGTCGAGTTCGCTTTGCCATTGGCGGCCAGCAAGCGACGACACAGTTCGTCATACGGCATGTTCTCTTGTATTGCCTGGTGAACGTAGGCTGTCAGCGCCGCGCCACCCGTGGCGTTAGAACGCAAACGCAACATGTCACCCATGAATGCGGTCCAACGATCCGCAAATCGCTCATCCGAAATCAACTTGTCCACTAACATGGCCCGGCGTTGTTCCGCTGGCCATTTCATGTACTCGCGAATCTCAACTCCCGTTGGAATTCGACCTATCAAGTCGACGCTCACGCGCCGCAAGTAAGTAAGATCGTTAATTACAGGCGTAGGTTTTAATCCAACCTTTGCCAATTCATTCTCATTTTCAAGTACTACGTCGACGTCATTTGCAAATGACTGAGACGCAAAGAGAATGGACGTTAAACAAATCGCTACCGAAAGATAGCCAACGGATCGAGTCACGCTGCCGCTCCTGTGGTTTGGACTGCCGGTAGGCCCCAACTCGAAATTACTCATTCGGGTAATTTGGCCATGTAATATGTGAACCGGTTTGACATGATCAAAGCATAAACGTACGTTGATGTCAACTAATCGCTCGCGATTATATCGACGGAATTGGTACCTAAAGTCGCGTTTCTTTTCTACATAATGATCCCCCTAATGGATGGTTACACGTCGGCCGGTAGCCTATTGTGAGGCCATTGAGCCTCGACACCTGCGGAGAACAACAATGAAGCGTGCGAATTGCGAACATAAAATTTTGACGATCCTGCTGGCTGCGGTGCTGCTAACGCCGATGTTTGCCGAGATTGGCGGGCCTTTCTCAGCTAGCACAGCCCAAGAGCCGACTCCACCACCTCAGTTACAGTATCTCGAAGGTTCCGAATCCTCGATGCTGTCAGTTGGCTACGGAGTTGGCGGAAAAACGATTGCTGGTGCCAGTGCGAACGGCAGAATTTATTTTTGGGATTCTGTCGACAATCGGCTGATAGCACAGTTAGCTGGCTGTACTGGGCCAATTGTGTCGACGGCCCCGTCACCCAATGGACTTCAATTGGCGTCTGGCAGCCGCAACGGATTGGTCCGAATCTTCGACATTCCAACGGTTCACCCATTGGGAACGATCACAGGATTTGCCGGTCTGCCAACTTCTATCGTGGTTTCACCAGATGGCAAATTGATCCTGACGGGCGACCAGTCCAAGGCAATTCGACTTTGGGATGGAACGAACCATCAGAACCTTCGCAACTTCGCCTCTATCGAAGCGATCACCGACATCGCGATGGATACGAAGCAAAGAATAGTATTCGGCACATCGATCGACGGATCGCTGCAAGGCTGGAACCTGGACGACGGCCAACTGCAGGGTCGCGTGCTGACGGTTGCGTCCAACGCTCTCGCTGCACATCCCGCTGGGCACACGGTCGCGTTGGCCGGAAACGACGGCGTCCTGCGAATTGTTAATTGGCCGCCACAGCCGATGCGCAACATCGTCCAGCAAGGTGGCGTCGTCGTGGCCTCCGCAATTTCACATGACGACAAGTTAATCGTAACTGGTAGCCACGACCAAACGGTACGAACATTCAATGCGGAAACCGGCGCGGCAATCCATTCACTGGCTGGTCACGTTGGTCAATCGATAACCGTGGCTATCAGCGACGATGCGAAACTGATTGCGAGTGGTA
>JBLHLE010000516.1:0-5877 GCA_047620805.1 Pirellulaceae bacterium | reverse complement strand
CGATAGATCAATCGGCACCAGCAACTCTTGTTGGTTGCCGGAGCCGCGCAGCTCGGGCTGAGCCCCAATGATCTGTGTCGAATATTCTCCGACTTTGAACCAACCGTCTTCCGTTTTTTCGATAGTGCCGGCCGCCGCTCGCAGCCAGACTTTGCCTTTTCCAGTTACTCTGAACTTGCGAGATAGCACGGAGTTTTCGCTTGCGGTGGTATCAAAATAGTCCGCGACACTTGCCTCGCCAATTTGATATAGCAAGGTAGGCCGTTGATCGGAAGTCAGTCGGTATCCGCGGAATTTGTACCCGAGTTGCTTGGCAGTCTCCGTTGGCCAAGGTGCCGCATCGTTCTCTAAAACCGCGAATGAGGGTGAGTTGGGGAATTTCACAACGCTTTCACCGAGAGGGCCCTGGAAGCCTTGGCCGCGTCCACTCCAGTGCTTCGACGCGTCGATGAAACGGCCCTGCCAGGCAAGCGCCAACCTCAGATTGTTGGCGTCGAAGGCAATGTTCACACCTTCGGGATAGCCCACACCGACTGCCCGCGGTCCAGCATCTTGAATGAAGTTGCGATAGATGATCGCTTCGTCGTATGGGATGAGCTCCATACTGCCGGTTACCAGCCCTTCCGGAATTTTCGCGCGCGTGCCGTCCGACAGATACGACCAGACCGCAGCAATTTGAGTGGAGCTTTTGCCGTCCAGTAAATCGGGCAGCAGGCTAGTGTCGACAGGCCAAGCCGATGGCATGCGCGTTCCCTGCCGAAACTTTTGCGGGTTGCGAACGTATTGTCGGAACCAGTCCTCGCGGAGACGTTCGGACATCGTTTTCATGTCGATCGATTGAATACCAGTCGCTTTGAATTGACCAAATGAGTGGCATTTAATGCAACCGAATCCACGAGCTCCGACCATTCTTCGACCGTCACCTTTGACCTTATTCAACGGCGCGGAGAACGTGACTTTCGGCTCGGCGTCGAGTTTATCGGTCGCTGTAAACATTGCTCGGGTGTCGCCCACATTCTCCTGCCCAAACTTTGGCATGCGAGTATGCATGTATGGTCGATCGTTGGCCCCATTAGCGAGAATTCCGTCGAGCCACTTGTCGGTCAATTTGGCACCAATTCCCGTTAGCTGGGGCGGGATACGACCTTCGTCCCCCATTTCCTGTTGGGTCCCCTCGAATAGCTCGTTCCGGGCTTGCTCGACGCCGCCAATTTTTCCGCGCTGGTGACAACCGTAGCAATTGAAGGTCACGAGCTTCTTGTGAATCTGCTGACTGACGTCGAGATTATTCTTCTCAGACGACGTAAGCAACGCGAGAGTTTTTCGTTGCCACTGGTTTAGTGAATAACTGGGAGCCCGGCTTGGATTTTCAGCCAAGCAGCCTTTGCTGGAGTCGCAGGACGTCAGCGGCTTTGCCTGGACGGCTTGATCCTTATTTAGCTTGTGACAATTATTGCAGCCCAGCGAGCTGAACAAGTTTCGCCCAATGGCAATGAGGTCAGTATTTACTTCGAACGCCAGATTCTCTTTCTCTGGCGGCGCCTTAACCGTTGTCATGGCCGCAGCAAGCGGTTGCTTCGGGACACCCGGCCCTTCATATAAAACTTCTAACGATTGTTCGCCGCCCTGTTCAAAGTAGTCGACCAGAATTGCGTGGTAGCCCGCTTTTAGTGTGACTTTGCCACTCTTCACAATGTGCGAGTGGATGCCACCGAAATCGACAACCGCCTTTCCATCTACGGAGAGCCGGGAACCGTCGTCCGATCCGATTTGGAAAGTGTAGTCGCCGGCCTCTGTGATATCGATGAAACCCTCGAAGCGAAGTCCAAATTGGTCATCGCGTTTGCGGAGGCTAACATCAATCTTCGTTGTACCACCGACTTCCTGCGGTGTTTCTTTGCCAAAGTCAGGTATGTCGTTCCAATTACCTTCGTAATAGCTGTATTGAATGTTGGCTACTTCAGGAAGGCCTTTTAGGAGAAAGGAGGCGATGTATTTCGCTTCGCCACCCGTCAAATTTAAACTCGGCATTCGACCAGAAGGCCGCGTGTGCAGTGGATTGCGAATGAATTCGGTAAGGCTGGGAAGTGTATATTTTTCGAGCAGATTGCCCAGCGGCTTGGAGGTTGCTAGTGTTTCTGCCCCCTCTTTCTGAGAGCCATGGCAAGCAGCGCAGCCGACCTGATGAAATAGTTTTTCACCGTACGAGTGGGCGCCGATGCTAGGGAATTGTTGCTCCGGACCAGCGGGGCTCAGCGAGACCAAATAATGAGTGAGTGCCTCGACTTGTGCTTTCTTTTCCGCATCTGATTGTCCACTGAATACGTCCGGCATCGTCGTTCCCGGCTTTACATCGTGTGGATTCGCAATGAACTTTTGCAGATAGGCAGGTTTGATTCGTGTCGCAACTTCGGCCAAGTTGGGCGCCGCCTTGTTTGCGATCGAATCCGATCCGGCGTGACATGACACGCAATTCAACTCACCTGCGAGGATTTCCGCCGCTAATGGACTCGGTGCAGTCGCAGCATAAAACCGCTCCACACCGGGCACGATTGGATGAGCCGCTTGCAAGTTCACACAACATGCGACGACAATTGCTGTAGTGATGACGGCGTCGATTATCCAATGCCGACAGAGATAGGCTGAGAAGCACATTGCGGTATCCGTTCACAAACTGGTGGGTTTGGTAGGAGTTCGAGGGTCGCGGAGAAGCAGTAATATATTCATTGCCGCCGATGCGATTGTCAATCCTTTGATGAGAATTGTGCGAATGTTGAGGCTTTTGCAGCCCGAAAACCCACCACTTTCGGCTCGTCAGCCAAGTCCTCCTGAACGAACTACAGAGTCACAGAAAACTGCCGAGTCACAGAAAACTGCCGAGTCACAGAAAACTGCCGAGTCACAGAAAACTACAGAGTAGAGGGAAAGATGCCCGACGCGGATGCAACAAAGTTACGCGATACCGAAATTCAGCCAGGTTGTCAGTTTGCCAGTGACAACGCTGCGGGGGTTTGTCCGGAGGCCTGGGACGCGATGACGCGGGCTAACGCGGGCTACGCGAAACCCTATGGCGACGATCAATGGACGGCCGAGTGCCGCGAGTTGGTGCGGGAGTTGTTCGAGATCGATTGCGAGATATTCTTTACATTCAACGGCACGGCCGCCAACTCGTTGGCAATCTCTTCGATGTGCCAGTCGTACCATTCTGTCGTCTGTGCATCGATCGCCCACTTGGAGACGGACGAATGTGGAGCTCCCGAGTTTTTTACGGGTGGTGCAAAACTTCAGTTGGCCGCGGTAGAGTACGGACGTATTCGAGCCGATTCGTTAAGCGAAATCATTCGGCGCCGAGGCGACGTGCACTTTCCCAAAGTCAAGGCTCTGAGCTTGACACAATCGACGGAAGTGGGAACCGTTTACTCTTCGGCGGCGATTCGCGAACTGAGTGCCATTGCACACGGCGCTAGGATGGGAGTTCACATGGATGGGGCGCGGCTAGCGAATGCCATCGTTGCCGAAGGAGTCAGTCCCAAAGAAATGACTTGGGCCGCGGGCGTCGACGTGGTTTCTTTTGGCGGTACCAAGAACGGTTTGCCAATCGGAGAGATTGTTATTTTCTTCGACAAGGATCTAGCCTCTGAGTTTGAGTATCGCTGCAAACAAGCTGGTCAGTTGGCTTCGAAGATGAGATATCTGAGCGCGGGTTGGGTAGGCCTACTTCGGAACGGCGTTTGGTTGACACATGCTGCCCATGCCAATCAGTGCGCGAGCAGATTGGCAGAATCGTTACAGTCCATTCCAGGCGTGGAGTTGGCATTTCCCCAACAGGCGAACGCTGTATTCGTAAACATGCCTAAAACAGCGATCGAGAGGTTGCGTCGTGACGGCTGGACGTTCTATACGTTTGTGGGGTGCGGGGGCGGGCGGTTTATGTGTAGTTGGAGAACGACTACAGAGGAAATCGACGCTCTCGTCAACGCCGTCAGAACAGCTTGCGCTGCAGCTGGATAAACCCGGTTCTGCAAAAATTGAATACTCCATTTTCTCGCATGTTTTGTGAGCTATAGTTTCTCGGTGTTTTTACTTTTGCCTTGCGTGATCCGACTGCATCACGTGGAAATCGAGGCGCGAAATCCGAGGAATAGCGTAGTTATGTCGAGCGAACTTACAAAGTACCGATTGTTGACCCGTAGTGACTTTGACGGCCTAGTCTGTGCCGTTTTGCTTAAGGAAATGGGCATACTTGGCGAAATCAAGTTCGTCCATCCAAAGGACGTTCAAGACGGTAAGATCGAAGTCACTGACCATGACATCCTGACCAACTTGCCATATGTTCCGGGTTGTTACATGTGCTTCGATCATCACGATAGCGAAGAGAAACGCCTCGGGTGTTCATATGAGAACCACATTCTCGAAGCTCATGCGAAATCCGCTGCTCGAGTTGTCTACAATCACTTTGGTGGCCGCGAACGATTCCCCGAAATCAGCACAAATATGATGTATGCCGTCGATAAAGCTGACTCGGCAGATTTTTCACGGGAAGACATATTAGACCCGCAGGGATGGGACTTGCTCTCATTCTTGATGGACGCGCGCACTGGACTCGGACGCTTCCGCGAGTTCCGGGTATCCAATTATCAACTGATGATGGATCTCATCGAGCACTGCAAAGAACACACGATTGAAGAAATCCTCGAACTGCCCGATGTGAAAGAACGAGGTGAATTGTATAACGAACAAGGGGGTAAATTTATCGAGCAGGTTCAGCGTCGATCTGAAGTGCACGGTAATTTGGTCGTCTTGAATCTTAAAGAGGAAGAAACGATCTACTGCGGCAATCGATTCTTGATCTACGCCCTCTTCCCACAATGCAATATCTCGATGCACGTCCTCTGGGGATTGAGACAACAAAACACTGTTTACACGATCGGCAAATCGATTTTCGATCGAACCTGCACTACGAACATCGGTGACTTGTGCCTTGAATACGAAGGCGGCGGACATGCCAATGCCGGTACCTGCCAGATAGCCAACGAAGACGCGGATAGAGTTCGCAACGAACTCATCTCGCGGATCAACCAAGATGCGGGAATATTCGCTGGCGTCTAATAAGTTCCGTTTAAAATCAGCGAAACAATTTGGCCCCCTGGTTTGCCGTTGGCGACCCAGGGGGTTTTCGGTTGCGTCCGCCTCTCAAAGTGCCAAGTTTTCGATCTCTGTCCGTAATTCTGCGGGTTTCGCATCCAGTACTCTGACGGCGAACTGTAACCGAAATCCGTGTACAATCAGAGCGGCTGTTTGATGCTGTAATTCAGCTTCCGCCCTCACCACAATGTTAATCGAACGCCAGTTCCTGGCTGGTACTGATCACTTATGAACACATGTCCTACCGAAGAACAGCTGCAGAGTCTACTCGATGGGCTGCTCGAGGCGCGGGACGAATCTTCGTTCTACGAGCACGTGGGGGAATGCGTTGATTGCCAACAACATTTGGAAGCGCTAACGATGGCGGACGATCTTCTGTCGGGAACGAATCTGGGTGACCAGACGCTGGTAAGTTCGGCGGAATTGACGGCGTTCTTGGGGAAACTTCGCAGTCAGTTGCCACGTCCACCCAAGGTCGAGGTCGCTATTCGCGATACGCCGTTGGTGACTCGACAAATGGACCCCGACGCTCCGCTCGATATTTCCGATTTCGAATTGCAGCAGACGCTCGGGTCTGGCGGAATGGGTACGGTTTATCAAGCCATCCAGAAAAGTATTCAAAAGGCGGTTGCCGTAAAAGTACTTCATCCGGTTAAAGACGATTCCATCATTGAGCGATTTTTGCAGGAGGCCTGTGCCGCGGCAAAGCTGCAACATTCCAACATCGTTTCC
>JBLHLE010000515.1:0-5880 GCA_047620805.1 Pirellulaceae bacterium | reverse complement strand
GATTGGAATTGAATGCTCGCATGAGCAGCAGAACCTGTAACAACGCGAACATCCAACTCGTTGTTGATACGAGTCGTGTGTTCGGGGTCGTTATCAACCACCGTCACGCTGTGGCCGTGCTGACAGAGTAGCTCGGCGATCCACGAACCGACGGTGCCCGCCCCAAAGACGACAATTCTCATGAATCGTTCTCGTTGCCGTTAGTCGGCGGTTGCGGTGACTTGGCTCGTCCACCCTTTGTATTCAACAGGTCCGCTGGAATCACTAAGTCCTCCAAAACTCGTCCATGTACTACCGTTTCCTCAATGATACGTGGTACGTCTTCCGCCTGAACCCCACCATACCAAATACCCTGGGGGTAGATAACGACCGCTGGCCCAAACTCGCATTGGTCCAAACAACCTGCCTTATTAGCCCTTACAAGAGGACCTAGGTTCCGCTTCTTAACTTCTGCTTTAAATAAATTACGTAGATTCTCACTTCCGTCGCAGTCGCAGCATCCACGTGGGTGGCCAGCGGCCCTTTGATTGCAGCAAACGAAGATATGACTGGTAAATGGTGGCATGAAAGTCGCTTTTTCGTTGTTAGACGGACAGTAGTTATCTCTGCAGTTCAGTGTTTTCTATCGGGTTGCTGCTGTTGTCAACTTGTTTCCATTCTGCCTCTAAGACACTGCTAGCATCTGTCGTGTAGCATCTGTCCCGATCAACGCGGCATCTGTTTGATGCCCCAACGGGATGATCGACTCCTTCTTACCGACCACGGTCTAGGGGCGAAAAAAGCGACGATCGAGATCTCCTTTGCCTTGTCCGGCGTAGTAATTCACCAATTCGATTCTCAATTGTCGCGAGGAAAGGGAGCCGTTGAGATAACGGCTTCGCAGCTGAGAGTGAATTCGTTGCAACGTAAGGAGTTCTTGAGTGACCGCGTCGGTAATTCTTTTCAATCCGGTTTCGGCTGGCATGACGACGGCAGATCGGGCTAGATCGAACTGTCGGGCATTTGAAATTGCGATGTCGTCGAGAGACTCGATTACGGCGATGGCCTTAGCGGCCGATTCCAAGTCGAGTCGATCGTCAACACTGTTGGCTGCGGCCATTGCTTTCGCCAGGTAGGGATTCTGTTTTGACACGACGGCTACGCGCTCGCGGAGAAGCTGCAAAGCTGTCGGGGACGGAGTAAGAGACTTTGTCAACATTGAATCCGCGAAGTGGTTATAGATGGCTTCCTTCACTTCTTGTGTGGGGTCGTACATGGGCAGCGGGAAGCCCGCGATCTTCATGTGCTCGGAGAACATGGCGCCTGTGGGTGAAGCGAAGTTGTCTCCAATGGCGAGTCCGAGTTTCCGAAGATTATCAACGCAAGTTTGACTTGCGGCGCGTTCCCGAATTGGGAAAAATTGATCGATCGGCGCGGTCGTCTCCTGGGCACAAATATATGGCAGTCCGGCACAATATGTATGAACGAATTCGAGTCGGTTCAGATTGTTTTTGTATTGGGCTAGGCGGTTTGTTTGAAACTGCAAGTCGAAAACGATCGGCTTTCCGATTAGTTGCTGGGCGACCGTCGCCATTTTCTCAGCGACCTGTTGATCGTCGAATCGTAACACGGCGTAGTGAACTGTGCCTTGTAAGAAAGAGTCGAAATTAGTTGACGGCATTGTCGCTCCGCGTTCCGGCAAGTCGACCACGACAAACCGACGTTGGCCATCGCTGCCGGTTTCGGTTGCTACAACTCCGATGTGAGTGAACAGTCCTGGCGACAGATCAGTGAATCGACTGTACGGCGAGGCGCTACGAGTCAGCAACCAATCGCCGGGCTGGACTTCTACTTCACCCCATCGAAAAGTGTCCCCGACAATACCCCTCGAAACTCGATGACTTAGCCAAAGTTTTAGAGTTTTCAGTCTTTCGGCGTATGTTTCAGTTAACTGAGCGGGGTTCACTCGATTGACGATACTCAACAGTTCTTCGGCGCTGACGAGTGGTTTGGCCAGTCTGGCGTCTTGCCCAGGTCTCCATGTTTGCGGGAGTCCGATGAATCGAATCGTGGACGCGGCGTAGACGGTGAGTGCGGGATGTTTGTTTTCGCGAATGAAATCAACGACTTCAGACAGGCAATCTGCGTTGCGGGTGAGAGCGATTAGCTGCAGCACCTTCATTTTGATGCGGACCGGAAAGGGGTAGCTTCCGCTGTTTGGCACCGGATCAAACAAGGCGTAGGTGGTCGAAAGTGCACCAATGCCCACTCGAAACTCCGTGAGAATATCGATCAACTTTTCGAAGTGTCCCGCGGTAGTATCTAGCTCGTAACAGGCGCGGTCCGCGGTGTCACGCAAGAGATATCGAAAACGACCGTTGAGATCGATAATTTGCGCAGAGGCCCGCAAATAATTCTGGATGTACAGTCTTTGTTTCGGCTCGGGTTGCAGCTTTGCAAATTGCAGTCGTAGTTCGAGGCAACGGTTCAATTCGTTGTCTAATATTTGTTTCGTTTGAAACAGCGTTCGCATTCGGGCCAATACGACCTCGGGCTGTTTCGCAGGGAGATTCGATTGGCCAACTGCCCAAGCGATTAGCTTTTGTGAAGCCGCTTGGAGTTGGATAGTCGAATCTTTTGCCAAGTCGTCAATACTGTGAGGGACGGCGCGTTGGACCTCGGGAAGTGGCGACGTGTCGAATTGGCCAAAGGCGACCGAGTAGCAACAGAGCGATACAATGAGCGCAGCGAAAGAAGGCGCAAGGATAGAAGGCGAGGGGGAGGATTTTTTCACATGACTACCGTTGATGGAAACGTTCTAAGGGTCGGCTCGAGCCGGTTGAATACTTGCAAAGTCCGTTTCGTTGGGCAGCTATTTCCGTGCAGGGAGAAATAAGGGGTGATCCGATTACAATGACCACGAAATCATTAACACGATTAAGTAGATCACGGCGACGAATCCAATGAACCATATTCCGAACCGAAATGCGTGTTCGAGAATCGGCTTCATTAGTTCGTGACGCGTGGCTCCATACGCAAGGCTGACGGAGACCAGCAACGGGAACAGGTAGAAATAATAGCTGTCCATGGTCAGTCTCCTTTTGGCGGTTCCCCGCCTGAATCGTCTTCTTTCTTGGCTTTCTCCTTTTCGTCTTCCTTGTCGTCGGGTTCCGCAACTACGGGTCCCGCTAACACATCGTAGATAGCCAAGATATTGAGGAAACTCGCGACAGTCACATAGACTGTCGAGATTTCAAAAAGTCGGTGATAGTGATAATGCCATTGAGCCAACGTACCGCGTTCAGTCCATTCGTATCCTGGCGTGTAATCATCGCCTTCGGTGGGCGGCGCCATGAGTCCGCCAAGGATCGGGTTGCCGCCGGAACGAATGATTCGTCGCTGGGCAAACGCCAAAATCGAGGGAGCACCGACTCCTGACTGGCACAAGATAAAGTACTTTTGGAATCTCGATGTCGGAACGGTTGACATGTCGGCGTAAACTGCGTGGCCACCAGCAAGCGATAGCCCAAAGCAATACGTTCCGAAAATGCAAACGAAGAATATGATGCTCTTCGCAAATCGGCCTTGGTAAAGATGGCCAAGTCCCGGAATCAGCCACGTCAGCACGCCTGCAATGGCGGGATTTCGCAGGTCGATTTCTACTGTGCCGTCAGGCTCGTTCGTATTTTTCGAGGTTGACATTCGCGGTTCCGTACTGGGCGCAATTGAGGTTTGAGGGTGAGGATGTCTGAAACACAAGTCCACGTAGGAGACTTGTCAAAACTGATAATTTCAGGTCACCTTCAGTGCCCGATGTCCTGAAACATAAGTCGAGCAAGTCCATCATTTTATCTATACTGCCTGTTGAAACTAGATCAACTGAGATTTCCGAGGGAGGAATTCGGTCCCAACAGGGAAATACGATGTCAGATTTGTTGATACGCAGCAAACTCGTCGGGCGTTCGATTCGCCCCATCTCGTCACTACTAGGGGGGTTACGGCAAGTCGGTCGTGAATAATTCCACTGCGATGTACAATCGAGCGTCAATTGTCCATTGCCTCCGTTTCACAATTTCACAGTGCTTTTCACAATGTCCGAACGTTATTTTGCCTCGTCGCCCATAGAATCCGAAACCGTCGAGTTGGACGAAAATGAATCTCGTCACCTGAGCAAAGTCATGCGTCGCAAGACGGGCGATGTCATCTCTGTTTTCGATGGATCTGGCGCAGAATTTACCGCCACCGTGGTCACAATCTCCAAGAAGTCAGTAGAGATTTCGATCGACGCCCGTCATGAGGTTGACCGCGAGCTACCGCATTCGGTCGAACTTGCCGTGGCGTTGCCGAAAGGTGATCGACAGCGCTGGCTCATCGAAAAGTGCGTGGAACTTGGAGTCAGCCGCTTGGTGCCCCTGGAAACAAGTCGCGGTGTAGCTCAGCCCGTTGAGAAGGCGATCGCCCGTTTGCAGCGCGCGGTAATTGAAGCTTCCAAGCAGTGCCGTCGCAATAGGCTCATGGTGATCGCTTCACCGATGTCGATTGCGGAATTTTCGGAGACGTCCAGCGACGATGTTGTTCGCTGGATCGCACATCCGACGGGAGAGCTAATTCGAGATGCGAACGGTCAGAGCGGGGGAGTGCACTGTCTCATTGGACCGGAGGGTGGTTTTACCGACGAAGAAGTTGCCACCGCCGAGTCCACCGGTTTTCAGCCTGTGTCATTCGGCGGCAGGATTCTTCGGATTGAAACCGCAGCTCTCTACGCGGCAGTTGTCGCCGGTAGATAGTGCGCCGGCATGTTACCTCCTTTCAGAACCGCTTTGGGCCCTGCGGGCGCTTTGGGGCTGACGATTTATCGACTGCCAAAATGTGAGCAGAGGTCGTGGACGATTCCTCCGGAATTGGGCCGCAGGTTGGGTCTTAGAGGTGCAACAGCTCTCAAGAACCAACATCAATACTCGCGCAATGCCAGAGAGCGGCCGCACGTTTTAGGAATTCAGTATTTGCAACAACTTCGCTCGCGTTCTAAAGCTACGCAGCTGGGGCGCTGGGAAGTGGCTCACGTTGCGTAACCGCGCCTGCTTTTACTTCTCGTCGTTCGCTGCGGCTTCTTTCTCCTCTTCGACTCTTTCGAGAGTACCAAAGAGGTGACCGCCGGCTTTGCCGTGGGTCCACGTGCCAGCATATTTCTTGTTGTAGATCACAACCCGGGAGCTAAACGTGCCGAGTCCCGGGATGGTGAAATCTGTCAATGTGATGACGGGGGTCTCACCAGCCCATTGAATCCTGAGTGCCAAAGGAACGGTGAGGTCGTTTTTGCCGTACTTGATGCGCGTAGACAGCAGCCACCAGTCGCCCTTATCCGTTTTCTTGGCACTGAGAATTGTGTACTCCTCTTTCGGCAAGTTTCCATCTTCTTTGCCGAGAACAGTGAAGCGGCCGACAAATTTTGTATTGGTGAGTTGTGTCTCGAGTTGTTTATACAGTTCCTGCATCTTGTCGTCGGCTTCGGCTACTTCATCTTCAGCGCGGACAATACTTGCGGATAATACTAAAACTGAGAGCAGGGCGGCGGCAAACATTCGCGATGCGTAAGTCATGACAACTTCTCCAGCGGTGTGATGATAGGGCGGGGTGATGTTTGGATTTTAGCAAATGCCGAGTCAGAAACGAAATTGATTCCGGAATCGAGCGGAGAAAGGGGACGGGGGCTCGCGGCCCTCTCTCTTGGCTCGTTTCACGAATTCACCCTGATTTCTTTATGGGGACAAAGCATTAGGTCGTTTCGATCAATAATTGCCGTTGGTGTCGCACGCCGACGGCTCGCCGCGCTCGTTTCATGATTTTGGAGCATTGGTAACGCGCTTTTTTCGCGCCTTCCATGAGGATCTCCTCCAATTT
>JBLHLE010000514.1:0-5901 GCA_047620805.1 Pirellulaceae bacterium | reverse complement strand
TGCGACTCGACAAACAAGGACTACTGTTGTCGTGTTTTACCGTCGACACTCGCATCGCCGACGACGCGCCGACCCAGGGCGTAAACATCAACGCCATTACGCTGACGAAAACGAAGGGAGTCGGCGAGCACGACACGGTGCACACATCCCCCAACGGAAAACCGTTCCCCAAACACTGGGGCGCTCCACCGCGATTGCAAACCCGCGATCTACGCTCGCTTCCAGGTGGCTTCGGACGAGGCAGCGGAACGCTAGTAAAATGGATTCGCGAGAACATGGAAAAAGACGAGAAGAAAAAGGACAAGTGACGGGTGCAAAATCGGAGTTGTTTGCTGTTTTTATCCTATCCCGTTTTTGTTCCGTCGTTCGAGCCGCGAAGCCGGCGGCAGCACTTAGCATTGGGCGTAAGCCGGCTGACGCCGGCAGCTAAATGCTGTCACCGCTCCGCGGTTAATGAGCGTATGTCCATCGGAACAAAAACGTCCTCATTGGAAAACATAATGTTTCACGAAAATGCCTGATTTTGCGCAGCCTACCCTGGGTCCCAAATCTTACTCTCAAAGCGAGCTTTGCTCGCCAGGCCCGGAGGTTCTATTCTTCAACTTCTTCATTCTTCACTCAGCCTTCGCGCACCCCACTACTACGCCCGCTTTCCTTTCTTCTTCACATGCGGCTCTTTTTTCACATTCGACACTTTCTCCTCGGCCGATTCCTTGACGCGTAGCAGCGTGTTAGTCCAATAGGCTTCGTACTTACCGATCCAGCGTTCAATGACCGCTCGCAATGGCGTGGCGTTGAGCGAATTGATGCGGCGGCGGCCTTCGCTACGTGTGTTGACCAAACCCGCTCCGCGTAAAACGTCGAGATGCTTCATGACTCCGACTCCCAACGGTGGAAACCACACGACATGGGTACTGGGGCACATCGTGCGAGCGGAAAGCGACCTGCTGGACGGTTTCATTCTCGGGCAAGCAAATCGCTTTCCGGAACTGGAAGAACAATTCGCGATGGGAACAAATCCAACGACGGACGCCGAGTACCCTACGATCGACGAATTGCTGGGTAAGTTCGAGCAAATTCGAATCGCGACTTTGGCGCACTTGGATTCGCTATCGGATGACGATCTCGACAAGTCGAGTCACGCGCCCGAAGAGTTTGGTCCTCCCTTCGCCACCGTTGCTGCCTGCTTCTCGGCAATGTCGACACACATAAGTTTCCACGCTGGCCAAGTCGCCGATGCGCGACGAGCAGACGGGCGCGGTCCGCTGATGGCGTAGTCGCACTTCACCACTCCGGAATAGCGTTCTTCGTACGTGAGTTTCCTCCCCGCTCATATCGTTTTTAGACCGTCGACTAGTCGGCAGTCGAGAATGGATAGGAGAAGGGGAGGACGGGAACACTATAAGGTCGCCGTCGGTTTTTCTAAAATGGCGCACCGGGTAGGTCTCAGAAGTGCAAAGTTGTTCCGCGTCGAACAGCTGTTCGTTGAAAACTCAGATTTTCACCTGGAGCTCCCCCGAAAACTCTGAACGATACGATCCTAAGTTTTACATAACAAACACATGGACGAAACCTGGCAATAACGTCCAACGGCTAGAATGCACTTTTGGTCACAACGATCGCGTTTGTTCAACTACCGTTTACATCTACTGGATCGGAGAGCTCGCCGATGAACACTTCATCTACTCCAACCACAATTAACCGTCGTGGACGCAACGGCGAAAATGGCACTGCCGCAAATGATGCCGGACGGAAACCTCTGAACGAAAACGCCACTGCCGATAGCAGTGCAACCGATAGCAGTGCAGTCGGCGTTGCCACTTTACCAATTTCACAAGCACTAGATTCCGAAACTGCCAACGAGGAATTGTGGCAGGAGGATGTGTCGGAGGCGATCACTGCCGGCGAGCGGCAACTTGGCTCGAAACCCAATTATGTCGTGATGTTCTGGATCGGTATGCTTCACATCGGGGCCGTCATCGCCCCGTTCTACTTTAGTTGGCAAGCGGTCGTTGTCGCGTTGTTCCTTTATTGGCTCACGGGCAGCATTGGCGTCTGCCTCGGATACCACCGGCTGCTAACTCACACCGCCTTTCAAACGTATCAACCGGTTCGCTGGTTCGTCGCATTGATCGGCGGGCTGTCTGGCGAGGGGAGTGCGGTCGACTGGGTAGCGAATCACCGCAAGCATCATGCCCATAGCGATCACGACGGCGACCCCCATTCGCCGCGCGACGGAGCGTGGTGGGCCCACATCTTCTGGCTCGGCTGGGCGATCCATGGCAAGGAGCGAGAAGCACACGTCAAACGCTGGGCACCGGACCTCGTCAAAGACACGGGTATGCGCTGGCTGGATCTTCTCTTCCTCCCGATTCACATCGGCAGCGGGCTGGCTCTGTACGGCGTCGGATACGCGCTGGGCGGCACATACATGGCGATTTCGATGCTGCTGTGGGGTCTATTCGCCCGCATCATCTTGGTGATGCACGCAACATGGCTAGTCAACTCCGCGTCGCACATTTGGGGCTACCGAAATTACGAGACTACCGACGATAGCCGAAACAACTGGTGGGTCGCGATCCTCACGTTCGGCGAAGGCTGGCACAACAATCACCACGCGTACCCTAGAATGGCCAAGCAAGGTCATCGCTGGTGGGAGCTGGACCCAACATTTGCAGTCATCCGAATAATGCAGCTCTGCGGACTCGCCTGGAACGTGGTGGACTACCGCAGTAAGTCGAAAAAGAAACTCGGTTAGTTTGGCGACTCGCGTCTCCTCCTTATAGCGTCCTTATAGCTTTGCAGTTGCAGACAGTAGCCTCGGGGCGGGCAGCGCACCCGGGTTTTCTAACATCCCAACCGCAGCAGAATTTGTTTTTTACGTCGACGAAACTCCAATTACAGCCGTGAGATGTGTGCCATCCGGGAGTTCTCATTGGCACACGAGTGACATTCGCGGGCGTTTTTTTTCTTTGGCACTAGCCCGGATTATTCGTAGCCCGACGCGTGAGCGAGGAAATCCGGCGAGTTTCCTCGCTTACGCGTCGGGTTACTATTGCGCCGTGTTTTGGGAAAGTTGGCGACAAACTCATGTCCACAAACGACTTGCAATGAGCTAAGTTCTACTCATGAATAATCCGCTCTAGTTTTCTTATCAACGCCGAAGAATTAATGTGTCCAGGTTGTTCGAGTGTACGGAATTAAGCTGAAGGGCAATTCTTGCCCACAACAGATCGTCACTCTTCGATCCGAACTCTCCCTTTCAATGCGTCCGCAACACGTCAATTCGCAACACGTCAATTCGCAACACGTCAATTCGCAACACGTCAATTCGCAGAGCATCTGAGTGCAAACATTCGTCAGCTGGGCGAAAGATTTGCGTTCACAAAGGTAAACCAATTATGAAAACTTATCTCCTATCGATTCTGGTTGCCTTTGCAGTTCTGCCGACCGCGGCGTCGCTCGCTCAACCCGGTGGTCCTCCTCCACCGCCTCCCGTGCTGACTACACTGGATGCCAACGGTGACGGAGAGATTTCGGCCGCAGAAATTCGCAACGCGACGATGGCGCTGTTGAAACTCGACATGAACAAAGACGGAGAATTAGGGCCGGAGGAACTTCGACCGGCGAGGGGTTTTGGTAGAGGAATCGGCGATTTCTTGGGCGGCATTTTTGGTGGTTCGGCAAGCGGAGAAATTGTCCCGCCCGAAAACGTCGCGCCTCGAAACGGCGCGGCAACCATCCCTAACCTGCAAAAGTACCACGAACTCTCGTACCGCGGCGAAGAAGTCATGATCGACACGTTCCTCGCCGATCTCGAGTTCGTCAAGTTCACGCTCGACCAGGCGTCCACTGACAATCGACAATTGTATTTCATTAACACCAACACTCACCGCGCGCATATGATGTTCGCTCAAGCCGTGGGAATATCTCCCCGCGGCGGCGACCAGATGAAAGGTGTTTTGGTATATCGACCTCGTCTAAAATCTCCCAGCGGACAACCCGGGCTCTTCACGATCGAATTCGAACCGTTCGATGCCTATTCCTACGAAATGGTGAATATCTGCCGCAACACTTTGATCGAAAAAATGCCACTGCTGAAAGGGAACCTTGGTTACTATCCGCGTGGAAATCGCGCTTTGGCGAAATGTGAAGGTGAAACAGCGAAGTACGAAGCGGGCAAGTTGCCAATTTACCTGGACGAGGACCTCAGTAACGCGGACGTCGGATACTTGCCCTTGAACCTCGGCGCTTCCTTTGGTCGGCTGCGATTAATGAAACTCGACGAACTTCCCGGCCCGCGAGATATCGTGATCTACAAAACTCTTCCCAACGAAATGCCGCGGACGGGCGGAATCATTACGGCTGTTCGCCAAACACCGCTGTCCCACGTCAATCTCCGCGCTATTCAAGACAAAGTCCCCAACGCCTTCATAACGGAAGCCGACAGCAACAAGTCCATCGCGACGTTAATCGGTAAATTCGTAGCGTATAGCGTTACGCCCGATGGCTATCAAATCCGCGAAGCCACGCCAGAAGAAGTCGACCAGCACTTCGAGAAACTCCGGCCCGCCACGCCACAATCGCCAAAACGCGATCTGTCCGTCAAGCAAATTCGTTCGCTCGACAGTATTGAATTTAAGGACTCTGCAGTCTTCGGCGTCAAGGCGACCAACACCGCAACGCTTCGCCAGCTCGGATTCCCAGACGCTACGGTGCCCAATGGAGCTGCCGTTCCTTTTTACTATTACGACGAGTTCATGAAGCATAATAAGTTCTACGAGCACGCCGAAAAGATGTTGGCCTCGCCGCAATTCAAAAATGACCGCGCCACTCAACAAGCCGAGTTAAAGAAATTCCGAGCGTTGATCAAGTCGGCCACGATGCCGGAGTGGATGATGAAGTCGCTTGCCGAATTGCAGCAAACATTCACCGCAGGTTCCTCAGTTCGCTGCCGGTCGAGTACGAACAATGAAGATCTTCCTGGCTTTAGCGGTGCGGGACTTTACGACTCGTACACACATCATCCGGACGAAGGTCATTTTTCTAAGTCCATTAAACAGGTTTACGCGAGCTTGTGGAATTTCCGAGCGTTTGAGGAGCGGGAGTTCTATCGAGTCGACCACTTCACGACCGCCATGGGTGTTCTGGTCCATCCAAATTTCAAAGGCGAATTAGCGAACGGCGTCGCCGTCACCGACGACATTCTTTACCAAAGCCAAGGTAACTACTACCTCAATGTCCAGACGGGTGAAGACCTGGTGACAAACCCCAATGAGGCATCTGTTCCAGAGGAGGGACTACTCGACTGGTTCAAGTCGAGCAAATACAGCGTGGTGAGAAGCTCGAATCGAGCGCAGGACGACAAGCCGTTGTTGTCACCCGAACAGCTCGAACAACTTCGCTCACACCTAGGAAAAATTCACTCCAAGTTTGCGAAGCTGTACGGAAAAGACGTGAACGACGAAGCCTTTGCAATGGAAATCGAATTCAAGATCACCAAGGACGGAATCCTCTCCATCAAACAAGCGCGACCGTGGGTGTTCGGCGGCGAGTGACCTCAAACCGTCTTGCGTTTGCAACGAAATATACACATCAGTACAGGCATTACCATGAGACATCTCCTGCCCCTCGCAATTCTTCTGTTGGCGTTCAACGTGTCGCCCGCTCAACCACCACAGGGACCACCACAGGGACCACCACAGGGACCACCCCAAGGACCACCACAAGGACCACCACAAGGACCACCACAAGGACCACCACAAGGACCACCACAAGGACCACCACAAGGACCACCACAAGGGCCACCCGGTCAATTTCCCGGAGAGCGGGGCGGACCCCGTCCTCGCTTGGCGATCATGACGGCATTGGATTCCAACCGAGATGGCAAACTATCCGTCG
>JBLHLE010000513.1:0-5902 GCA_047620805.1 Pirellulaceae bacterium | reverse complement strand
ATCGCGGAAGTCGTACCAAATGTCAATCACGGCCGTCGAAGGGTCCTGATCGGCCCAGGCAAAGTGGTGATCGTCGCCTGTTTCGGCGAAGAAATGGTCCGAATCGTGGCCTGCTTCATCTGTATGATGTGGGCCAATGACCGTCTGCGTTTCACCTTGCTGAATGGTCACTCCGGTGAATCCGCCGTGCGAATCGTGATCGATGGTGTCCGGTCCCTGTGCCGGATCCGGTACGCCGACTGGCGGTCCTATCTCGACGGGAACACTGTCAGGCGGTCCATCAGGAAGATCCGCCGGCGGTCCAACTGGGGTTACAACATCAAGGCCGAGGCCGGCACCATGGAGTAACTGCCGATCTTCGAGCTTTTCAAGTCGTAACGACCGTATGCGAGTCTTCATGGCTGTGTCTTCTCCAGGTGAGGGGCAGTCTCATTGAAAACAGACAACAACCTGGAGCCGGAACGCACAATTCGGCGCCGTTGTCCGTGATCAATCAAAACATGAAAAGCAGGCAGATCTACCATGCTACGTGAAACCCACTGGAAAAACAGCAGATTATTAAGTCCACGGTAACCGTTGCCGACGAGACGGTCAATCGAAGAACTCGCTCTGTTCAGCATATTTTAGCCAAGCGGCCCCGTTCAGAGCCGATCATCGTGACAATCGGCTACGAATTCGTAGAAACGAGGAGTGAATTGTGGTGACAGGCATCGATGGTGAAGCGTTTTTGTAACGGGTTTGGCAAGTCAGGAGTCCTCTCATTAGCGTCCTGCCATCTATCAACGTTTGAATCACTGCGATCGTCAGATAACGCGAACTATGCACGGAACAAGGGAGTCCTATTTAACGACCCTTTTTCGGCTCGGGAATCGTGTCGCAACCTGCTGAGGTGTCACCACCGCTGTCAATTCGCCCTCGTTGAAACTCGCAGCGGTTGCATCGCCCGCCGGAGCGTAGGTCCTGTGAAAGCGCGGAGGTGAAACCAACCGCCGCACTATCTCGTGTTCACGATTCTAGCGGCGGTGTTCAAGACCGCCGCAGGTAACTGCAGCCTAGAATCAGAACTCACTGTTATCGAAATGAGTGCGCTTCGAACTACATCTTCCTGTAACTACGGAGCCCGGTTAACTGACCAAGGACTAACCGTCATGGGACAGAAAATGCTCGCAAGGAAGACTACCAATTGGCACGAATCGATAACCGATTTGCGTGCGGCGGTGAGGCACTTCGACGTTGTTATCAATATAGCTCGCCAATTGTCGGCACTGTATTCAATTCGACAACAGCGTCATTTCGCTTTGTCCATTTCACAGATTGGACGGCGACAAGTGCCAGAGTTTGCTCGCATCAACTTTCTCAGATATAAATGTGTTGTGATCTGCAAGCTCGCTTGCTCTTCTCCGTAACCGAAGAGTTACGAGTGACAGCAAGGCTTAAACAGGTGAAATCTGGGTTCTTGCGATAGGGATTGAGTGCCATGAAAGACAGTATTCCATATGTTCGTTCCACCGCAGTTTCTGACATTTCAATGAGGCTCTCGGAGCGTTTGCGCCAGCAGGGCAAAGCAATTAAGAGCGTTCATGTTGTTCCTAGTGAATTGACGGGGGGAACTGGATGGAATGCCACGGGATACGATGACGTCGACCAAAACTGCCTTAACGAGAAGCTAGGCGAGTTGGCTACGAATTTCGTCCAACGCGAACTAACGAACACGTTGTGCGTTAACCAATTCGACTACGACAAGAGCTCCGGACAATTTTCGAAAGTGGAACAGCCCTTCCGCCTCGGGATCGCGACAGGAAGTACGATTTTCAAGCTAGTTGATTCGATGAACCAAGTCGCCGCCCAACTCAAATGCGCATTTCCCCATTGGTTATTGGCCCTATTCCTGAAACGAAATATTCGGCAGGATTCATTGCCAACATGATGGCGGACAAGTTCAGCCCGGTCGGCGGCCACCGACTTGTGACGTTACAACCAATCTCGGAAGTGAAGCACCAAAACGGTATCATGCTCAATCTTAAGGACGATATTGTGAAGCTCCGCGACGACGAAAATAGTAAAGTCGCGCCACTGGCACGGCATTTTGACTGGATATTGACGGGAATTGGCGCTAGAGGGAAGGGGCAAAATCTACAACACGTAAATGCTGTTTACGGACGGCAAGGTGATGGGCGGCAGCCAGATGGTATTATCGGCGACATTTGTTCAAGACTGTTTGACTCGAACGGCAATGAACTGGCGCAGACGATGAAGGTGAGCGACGGGTTTGTCGGGATCTCATTTCGCGCCCTCGAACACATGTGTCGAATACATGGTCGAGGAAAGCGAGTTGTTGCGATCGCTGGGGGAATGGCTAAGTACAAAGCCATCCTGACGCTTCTCCAGCGGCCCCAATTGCTGTTTAACGTGCTTGTTACAGATGAGTTGACTGCTCGTCGTTTACTTCTCGATCTTCCGACAGTCTGAACTCTTCGCGATCGTCAACCTAAGGGGCGACATTTCGCATCGGGAAAGTGTCCCGAATACAACCAAGTGCCACAAAGTTCTTGAGGCCACTTTCGCATTCCATGTTACGTTGAAATCAACTGAGTCGGGGCACCAGCCCTACACCGCGCAGCAAGGATGTTTACGGTCGGTAAGCGGCATCCATTTTGAGTGCGCGAAGTCCCATCTGTTTCAAGAGACCTTTGCAAGTTGCCTAGTCATTAGGCGACAACCCGCATCGGCTTCATCGTAGCGCACGGCGGCGAGGCACGCCGCCTGACTAATTCCTGGTTTGGTAAACTCAGGATAGCCGCGAGACCTTTCGACAACATAACTGCACGGATACCGATCAGAGATTTTGCAGGCGGTCTCGAACTCCTCCAGATGCATCCTGTTCGACAGACGGCTGAGTGAAGTGGCCTACCTGAGTTTCAAAGTGACGTCGTGTCACTTTGAAAAAAGATGTTTATGCGGCGTGTTTAGGGTCTCCGGGCATCTCTACGTCCATTATCTTCCCATTTCTCGTGTCCGGTTTTCGCTCGCGCCCACCACTAGTTGGTGGATCCAGGATGCAAGTGCGATCATTTCGATGACAACATTGATTGGCTGTCGATCAAAAATTCTACCTGAGGACGTGAACACCTCCGCTAGAATCGTGGATAGAGAGAACTGCCTCGGTCGTTTTCACCTCCGCGAGTTACAGGCAAACGCAAACTGTTGAAGTCGATGCAACCGCCGCGAGTTTGGGAGCTGAAATGGTAAGAGTGTTATGGCCGATTCCCCGCCTTTGTCGTCTTCGACGATTTCGGCCATCCGATCGCCGAGAAACGAAGGCGATTATGAGCTGGAAGGAAAGCGGAATGTTCCCAAAACCGCGGCTGCCAGATACCTCGTTCGCTGCGCTTTCGCTGTGATTCGGTCACTCCCGCTTCCGGCAATCCGGCTTCAAGCAATACTGACTTCAAGCAATACTGACTTCAAGCAATCCGGCTTCAAGCAATCCGGCTTCAAGCAATACTGACTTCCCTCGGGGCGTTTGCTCGCCCCGAAGACTTCGGCCGCCGGTCGCTGTACAATCGTGTCCATGAAAACGATCATTCGCTTCGTGACCGGCTTGTTATTTCTCACCGGCATTTTGTTTCTTGCATGGCTGACGCGCGAAAACAGTCGTTTGGCCGATGACGTATCGCGACTGGAAGCGGAACTGGGACGACTGTCCATCAAGGAAATCGACCGAGTTCACATCGTGGCGATCAAGGAGCCGCGCGTTCCTGCTGAAGTTGCCTCGCATGTTCAACGAGTCTGGCAGTATCGGCTCTACCTTCCGGCGGGCTACGACTTTCTCAGGACGACAGGTGGTGGTCGTGTTGCGGAGGATGGCGTTTACTTACAAGGTGGTTTTGGTTCCGGTTCGAGTTCTCCCAAGCCCGAAGCCACTCAGACACTTGTATCGCTCAGCCTAAGTAAAAACGGCGATCAAACAAAAGGCTTCTTTTCCATCAATGGATCTGGGGGCACGACATCCTGGGGGCGTTTGGATCCCGAGCGGATTCTCAGCGACGATCTCGTTGTTCAAACCTTGGCCAACGCTTCGCAAGGTTCGCGTTCATTCGATCAGGACACGATCCTGCCGTTGCTGAAGGTGTACGACCCGAAAACTGCAGAAACGAAAACCATCGCAGGCAGTGAAATCACGAGCTACGCGGGTGGTCTGATCGTGCTATGCCCCAAGTCGCGAAAAAGCGAAATGGATGACTTGCGACGAGGCCGTGTGCCGAAAGGTTTTGACCCAAGTTGGATCGCGAAGGGGCAGCGCAATGAAAAACCGAAATGAACGAAGATCGCGAAAATGGAAGTTCTCGCTACGTCATCTTTTGATGCTCACTGCGCTCGCGGCGCTTTCCATCGCAATCGCCATCGCTTATCGCAAAAACGCAACCCTGAACCAGTCGCGTGCCGCGCTGCTCTCACTATCGAGCCGTCTGGAGATCACTGACGAAGATGAATTGACGCATGTCGCGTTGCCAAAAGTTGCCAATGATTTTGAGACATGGGAAGTGCATGTGCCCCGAGGACCGGCGCTCGAGTTGCGATTGGGAATCGGCGAGGTTTCGGAAGCCGGCATTCCGTCACGGGTCGATCGCGCTAGGCTGCCCGCCGGTCGTCACCGAGTCACGCTGCATGCTGTGGTCTCGCGTGACAACGGAAATCGATTTGTCGTCTACGTCGATGGAAAGCAAGTGATCGAGAAAATACCAGGGCGAGATTGGATGCCCGGTGGATGGTCTAGCTCGAGTGGCCTGTCTTGGCCACGAGGGCCGACCGCTAAGGAGCAAACTCCAATTCAGTTATCAGGAAATCGTTATACGCCTCGGATCGATATCGGGAAGAATAACTACTTCAACGGATTGGACGACAGTTTGGTGACTAGCCCCGGCTATCGACTATGGATTGACCAGCCCGATCGGGCCTACGAGCCAGCTTCGCCGTTTTTTGGATTTGATGTTTACGCTCGCTACCAAGGCATCGGGTTGCGCGATGGACTGCGCTACAAAATGAGCACCACTGCTCCCAATGAATGGACATTTACGCGGCCGAAGTCTCGCGGCCCCGATCCCGTGCTGCGAATCATTCCTGAATTCATCGTGGATGGCCAGTCTGTTCTGTCCGCGCAGACTCCGTCGTTCAGTTCGTGGCAATTGCGCAATGATCCGGTTGGTAAAGTTCCGCTTCGCTGGACCAAAGATCCGCCGCAAACGGTGTATAACGCGTTTCTTCATGCGACCTTCAAGTCTGACGAAGACGTCAAGCCGGTGATCGAGTTGAAGTGGGACGCGGACAAGCCCAGCGAGGTGGGACTGCGACTTGCCAAAACGCGAGCGAACGAGCGAATCACCCAGTTGCGACTACGAATAGTCGGCGGTACCAAACACCTCTGGCGAATCATCGACGCCGGCGAGCAAAAATTGGACTCAAAAAAAGACCCCGACAAGAAGACAGCAGATTCGTCTGGCATGACGATCTCACTTGATCCCGTGGACGAAACTGAAGCTGACATTCAAATCAACTGGCAGACCGATGAATCCTTGCCGCTTCAGATCCTTCAGCGAAATCGTCGCGGCAAACCGAATCCTTACAGCGGAGTCTCCCTGTACCAAGGGCTTCCGCTGAAGTTCGCTGCTCGGATTCCAAAAAGCCTCGCCCCGTCGATTTCTGTAACCAGGATCAATCAGCATCCGACCATTCCAGACACGCCGTTCCCGGGCGGCGCGGTCTTCGGTGAGATTCAAATTGAACTCAAAGCCGAACAAGACGATTGGATCTGGCTGCAAGCCAAGGATCGCAAGATCACGCCATGATGAAGGAAACGCTTCGCGGGGTTATCTACAGGACACGTGGCGAAGATTGTCGTGAT
>JBLHLE010000512.1:0-5904 GCA_047620805.1 Pirellulaceae bacterium | reverse complement strand
CAGTTTGGACAGCCCAGTTTGGACAGCCCAGTTTGGACAGCCCAGTTTGGACAGCCCAGTTTGGACAGCCCAGTTTGGACAGCCCAGTTTGGACAGCCCAGTTTGGACCGCAAAAAATGCGTTCTTCTTCCCCACTATTTTGCGCGCATCATCAGATGAGTTTCTAGCTCGATTTCGACTGGTTTGTCGAAGTAGAGTTCGAGTCGTTTGCGGAGTTTTTCGGCGACCGCGAAGGGGACGGGGGTAGGCGATTCAACCGTTAGATGGACTTCTAAGCTGGGCGAGATTCGTCCGAGTGTAACGACGGTCGAAGTTGCGCCGACTTCCTTTTCCAATTGCTTTCGCATTTCGGCCACGATTTCGTCTGGTAGCCGCTCGGCAGGCCAAGCCTCGTAGATTCCGATAACCAGTGCAATGGCCGCAAAGATCGAGATTAGCCGCCAAGTCCACGATTGTTCGGCCCCGTGTTCGTGCGAGCTGCGAACGCCAGTTGCCCAGAGGATACACATCGTCCCCAAAATGATGGCGACGATGTTGGTGACAAATAACAATAGTGCACCCGCCGAAAGTGACCAGGCTCCGACCGACGCAGTGATGCCGGCAGTCGCGATGGGAGGTACGAGGGCCGCGGCGATTGCGACGCCCGGCAGCGCCGACGATAAGTTTGGCCGCCCTAGCGCATAGGCGGCGGCGATTCCGCTGACGAACGCGACCAGCAAATCCAGGACCCGCGGCTCGCAGCGATTGCGCATTTCGGCGGTGATATCTAAATCCGGGATCAGCCAGCCGATGACGAATCCAAGTGTGAATGCGAGTAGGAAACCAAGTATTACCGCCTTTCCAGCTTCGCGCAACAACGTAATGTTGCCGTGGGACATCGCCAAGCCCATACCGATCAAAGGGGTCATCAGAGGCGCTACGAGCATGGCGCCGATCGTGACGGCACCCGAGTTCTGCAGCAGTCCTAGACTGGCGATCATTGTCGATAAGCAAATCAGCGCTTGGAAATCAAAGTCGAATACGGAGCTTCCCTGGACGCGTTCTACCAGCGAGATTCGTTGCTCGCGGCTGAGTTGTGGGACCCAGTTCTGGACGCTATGCTCGAGCAAACGTCGAAGTCGACTCGATATTGGACTCGCCGGTCGAAGGATAGCGACCGCACTGTTTCGACAACGACTCATGACTTCTTCGGTGACAGATCTTTTGAGCCAGCGGCGGACAACACCAGTTCGCCCCGCACCGAGTATCACCAGGCCATGTCCTGCCGACGCTTTCTCGATTCCGACCGGGACAGCGGCCGATACAATGGCCTTGGTTACAACTGACTCGCGCTCTTTCGATCGAACGGCACTGCGGACGATCCGGTCAATAATTCGTTCGCCGACTAATTCCGACACGGCATCGACGTTTCGCTCAACGTAAAGAGCGGTAACTTCGCCTGCATTCATACGCGCCAATGTCACGGCGAGGTTTAACGCATTGTGCGAAGGAGCTCCGCCGCTGGAGGGGACCAGTATTCGGTCGAGATTGATCTCGTTGGATTCGGCTGGACGCAGTTGTATGGTTTCGCAGGGAGCGTCCGCGAACAGCTGCCGCTCCAGTTCCGTTTCGGCATCGAGGCCTCGTTCGGATATGTGTCTTGGCAGAATGAGTAACGAGACGGGGTTGTCGTTCAAATGCTCCAACACCGCTGCATGCGCGGTTTCACACAGGATTTCGACCATCTGCACGGGAGTGGCATCGGCCGCGCCTGCATTCTTTTCGTGCGGCCAGAGAAAGTCTGCCCCCTTGTCGAGGAAGCCGTGCACCGCTTTTCCTACCGCCGTCAGCGCACTGTCGCCGTCGGAAGGCGCATTTTCCGAATTCACGAAAACCGTCTTGTTAGTCTTGCCTGTGCGCTGGGACGGATGCATGACCAAGAGTTCTTCGCCTCGAGCACGCGCGATTCGCGCCGCCCATGGCAAACACGAAGCGATTTCCCAAGTATCGGTGATCAGAATAGCTGTAGTCATGTGCGAATCCGCCCTGTCTCCTTTTACTAACTTCCCTATTACTAAGCTTTACGCCGCATCGCGTTGTCCTGCATCGCGTTGTCGTGCATCACGTTGTCCTGCATCGCGTTGACCTGCATCACGTTGACCTGCATCACGTTGACCTGCATCACGTTGACCTGCATCACGTTGTCCTGCATCACGTTGTCCTGCATTGGGGCTTTGTTGAGCGGCTTTAAATTCTGCTTCTGGATCGGGTTGTTGCTGAGCGTGTTGCATTTCCCACAGCCGCGCTTGCTTGACGAAAGTAACAAAGAACGATTGCAGCATGCAGATTTGCAGGCCCGCTAATCCATCTAAGAAACCTCCACGCAGGAAATACAGTTGCAGGAAACGCAGAAATGGTCGTACTAGCAAGCCCATGATCCCCGTTCGCTTGCCACGGTCCCACATATCCATCGCCCCCCACTTGGTGTAGCGGAAGTACTTTTCGAAGTACTGATCGTATGACCAATAGGTATAGTGCAGCATGCGGTTCTTTAGACGGCCGGTTCTCTTGGGGTCGATGTGGATCTCTTCGTGAACGCGGCAGTCGCGGTATCGGCACTCGTCCCGGCGAATGAAGCGAAATACGTCGTCCGTATTCCAGCCGCAGTATTTTATTTCCTGACCCATGAAGTGATTGCGGCGCAAAACCCAATAGCCATCGATGTCTGACGGCGGGTTCGCCAAGATTCCACGGATCTCCGCAGCGAGTTCTGGGGTGACTCGTTCATCCGAATCGACAATCAAGACCCAGGGATGAGTCGCTTGTGGAATCGCCCAGTTCTTGAAGTCCGAATAGTTAATGAACTCCCGTTCGATTAAACGACAACCGCCCATCTCGCGGACGATCTCCATCGTTTCGTCCGTCGAGCCCGAGTCGGCTATCAGAATCTCGTCCGCGACATCTCGTACAGATTCGATGCAGGCGCGGATATTCATACGCTCGTCTTTACAAGGTATGAGGACAGTCAGCTTTTCTGCCATGATCAGCTTTTCCCCCGATGTCTTCGTAGCTTCTTTGTGAGGTCCGAATTCACTACAGGGTTTTTAGTTAAGATCGCGATTCTGGGCAAGAGAGATATTTTCCAGCACGACGCGCAAGCGAGTGAATCCTCTGTGAACATCTACTTGCTTGCGCTTCGTGCTGGTATCTGATGTTGGCCGCTAGCAATGCAGTCGTCGATGTTAAACTTTGCCGGTTAAAAAAACTTTGCCAATCAGGGTGATTTGCCAAAGTTTGCCGGTTAGGTCGACGATACAGACTTTACCGGTTGCTACGTCGGAGGTTTCCAGACCTATTCCAGCGGCATAGCAATCATTCCTGGGGGGGAAAAATTGAAAACGCGTACACCGAGAATGCAACGGGCATTCGTGGTGTTGTTCACTGTTCCGCTCGGCTCTTGAAAACAAGTCGAGTGCAGAACCTTGCTAGGAAATTACGATCGATGATCCGGAAACTTAGCTTCCCAGTGGCGGTGTTAATGTTGGCGATTGTGTCCGCAACCGGCTGCACTCCTACCCAGCCCTTCTTCCTCCACGATGACGGCGACCTCTCACATTGGGTTGGCCAAGCAACAGCCATTGAATCTCCCGACGTGGAAACGACTTCACTCGACGAAGTCACACAAGCTCGGGATCCATTCCTGATTAGCCGTCCAGAAGACGTGACGCCATGGGAGTTGACTCTCGAGGATTGCGTTCAAACGGCCTTGCAGAACACCAAGGTGATTCGAGCCGGTGGTGTGCCAAGACTGCAATCAGGTGTCATAACACCCGGTAGCGGCGAGGGCTTGCTGCTCACCAGTATTCAATCTGCGGCGACTATTTACGATGTCGCCATAACGCAAACGGAAATTGGGTCGGCGGGCGATGGTCGAATCTTTGAAGGCAACGTCGGTGAAGACGTAGCTCTGTCGACATTCGATGCTCAATTCAGTCTGTTTGCTGGCGGCAGTCCAAATGGTCGGGGTGCGATTTACGACGGCAGCGATTTGCCCAACAACCAAGGGGCTGCGACCCCAAACATTGGCAATAACGCCTCGGTTATCGCGCAGTTGGACAAGAATACCGCTAGTGGTACAGCACTAACACTTCGAAGTTCGACATCCTACAGTGGGACCAACCCGGTGCTTGGAAACCAAGCGTTGGACACCTTCTGGCGACAATCTATCGACATCGAAGCCACTCAACCATTGATGCGAGGTCGCGGTGTCCTTGTCAATCGCATGCCTTTGATTCTTGCTCGGATGCGAACCGACGACGAATTGGCGAATGTCGAATCGCAAGTGCAACGCATGCTCGCCAATATCGAGATCCGCTACTGGGACTTACACTGTGCCTATCGTCGGCTGGAAACGGCCAAGATCGGTATGGATAGTGCCCTGGTCACGTGGAAGATTGTTAACGAGAAGTACGTCAAAGGTGTTGAGACGATTCAAGCTGAAGCACAATCGCGTGGTCAGTACTTTGCCTTCCGATCGCAAGTGGAAGAGTCGCTGCGAGATCTATATGATACGGAGGCAGAACTTCGCTTGACAATGGGTTTGACTCCGAACGACTCTCGTCTGATTCGTCCTGCGGACGAACCGACACTCGCCAAGGTCGACTTTGGCTGGCGTGAAGTGTTGACGGAATCTCTGGTTCGGCGTCCCGAGCTACGACGACAGCGATGGCAAATCAAGCGTCGCGAGAATGAGTTGATCTTAGCCAAGAACACCTTACTACCTCAATTGAATGTATTTGCTCAGTATCGCTGGCAGGGTGCTGGTGATGAGCTGATCAACGCGGATAGAAACGGAATCAACTTCCCCGGTGTAGGTTCGACCGCATTTGATGAATTGTTTGAGGGTAACTATCAAGAGTTCTTCTTCGGCTTCGATTACATCCCGCCAGCGTTTGGTGCTCGAGCTCAACTGGCAGGCGTACGTAACACGCAGTTGAAGTTGGCTCGCGACCGAGCTCGACTGGAAGATATGGAGTTGGATTCGACGACGGGACTCAGCAAGTCGATGAGAAACTTGGACGCAACCTACCAATTGGCGAAGACACGTATCAACCAAGCTGCTGCGGCAAGCAAAGAAGTTGAATCGGCTGAAGCACTCTACCGCGGTGGTAAGATCACCTTGGACAGAGTACTCGAAGCTTATCAGCGACGAGCTCAAGCTCAGTTGGGTTATTACACGGCAGTGTGTGAATACAACAAGTCGATCGCCGACATCCACCTTCGCAAAGGCTCTATCATGGAATACTCGAACATCATGTTTGAGGAAGGTCCTTGGCCCGAGAAGGCATACTGGGACGCGATGGAGAAGGCTCGCGAACGCGACGCCAGCTACTACCTCGACTACGGCGTGTCTCGACCCGCAGTTCAAAGTCGCGGCAGCAACACTCCCTCGTCCGCTGGATTCGGTCAACCGGCCGAGATCATCCATGACGGCATGATCCTGGAAGGCCAAGAGATCGAAATGATTCCAACGCCAGCTCAACCAAACGAACTGGAATTGGGGAGCGAACCACAAGCGAGCTACAAATGGGGTGTACTCGGTATCGAGAAACCAGCTCCGGTCGTCGCCAGTAGCAAAGCGGAAGATAGTCGCTATGCGTGGGGCGACCTTAAATTGAACTCGACTCAATCAGAGGGCAGTGTTCAACCCGCCGGGTTTGAACAATAACCGAACGCGTTTTCTCTGGAAGAAGAGCTGGGCGGCATTCGTGTCGCCCTGCTCTTTTTCTTGACAGCCTAAATCAAAGAAATCTCGATGACGATTTTGGAAGTCGCGATCCAATTCGCAGTAGAAACACAATAACAGAGACTACTAGCCCGGATTATTCGTAACCCGACGCGTAAGCGAGGAAATCCGGCGAGTTT
>JBLHLE010000511.1:0-5904 GCA_047620805.1 Pirellulaceae bacterium | reverse complement strand
ATTTGGACAGGGGTGTCTGTTGGCAAGACGACTCGCTCAAGCGGGCGTGCCCTACATCCAGGTCAACTGGAGTGAGTACGTCGAAACATTCACACCCAATGGCGACTTCGGTTGGGACACGCACATCTATAATTTTGAACTTCTGCAGGACCGACACTGCCCAATTTTCGATCGCGCGTACACCGCGCTGTTGGATGACCTGCACGACAGCGGCATGCTGGAAGATACGCTCTTGATCGCCATGGGCGAATTCGGCAGAACTCCGAAAATCAGCAACCGAGCCGCTCGAGAACATTGGCAACACTGCTATTTCTCACTCTGGGCTGGCGCTGGCGTTGAGCCGGGACGCTGTATCGGCGAAAGCGACAGCAAAGGTGAGCACCCAATCACTAAACCGACGACCCCCTTGATGGCCGGCACGACCATCGCGGAACTCGCGGGAGTCGGAGCACAACAACGAGCTGAATTGGGAGTCTTAGACGGTGGGAGTTTGATCGATGAATTATTCTAGTACCCAACTTCTTTGCAGGCTCGCTATCGCCTTGGTAATGTCGACCGCCATTGCCGACGCTGGCGAGCCGGTCCGACTGACCAAAGACGGGACCAACAAACGCGATCCGCATTTCGTCGACGAGGGAAAGTCGCTGATCTACTGCTACGACGAGGCCACGGATCTCGTTCGCATGATGCAGCTAAACATGGACGACCTCACTTCCTCGCCCGTGTTTCCCGGCGCCGGCGACAAACACCACATCGAACCGGAAGTTTCTCTCGATGCACGCTACATCGCCTATACGCAATGCACCGGCAACTTGACCGCGCGACTCGTTATTCGCGACAAGCAAGAGCAGAAAGAAGCTTACGTCACCCACTCCGGACGAGGCGGAACCCGCAGCCCAACATTTCACCCCAAGACCAATCTCGTGGTTTACGCTTTCGCCGAAACTGGCCCGCAACAATTATGGTCCGTTAAGCCCGACGGTTCAGATAAAAAACAATTAACCCAATGCCAAGGGATCAGTAACTGGCCTTCGTTCACTCCCGATGGCAACAGAATCGTGTTCTCAAACTCTCGAAAAAACAATTACGAAATCTACTCCGTGAACCTCGATGGTAGCGACGAAAAAAGATTGACCGAAAACACGATCATGGACATTCGTCCCGTCGTTTCTCCCGACGGAAAACGCGTTGCGTTCGTCAGTACTCGAGACGGAAATTACGAGGTGTACGTGATGAACATCGATGGTACGGGAGTGCTGCGTTTAACAAACAATGAAGAACGGGACGACTACCCCTGTTGGCACCCCAACAGCCGACAAGTCGCCATCGTTTCCGAACGAGACGGCGAATACGACCTGTACTTGCACGACGTCCCGGACGCCAGCGTGGCAGCAAAATAGCCGATGACAATACAACCGACGACAATACAACGGGCGGCGAGATCTCACTACGCAACAGCGGCGAAGCATTCAACAAAGAACTCACAATGACGCGATTCAAGAAAACGATTCTACTCACCTTTCTCGTCGCAAGCGTGCTCGTCGCTTTGCAAAGTTCCGTGGTGCAAGACATGGCTCTTCATGCGCAACAAGTGAGAGAAAACTTTGCCCGAATTGAGGTAAGCCCGGCGGAGTTGAAGCTAGACAGCCGACTTCAACGCGCGCAAATCGTCGTCACCGGTTTTCTGGCCAATAATCAAATCACCGACTTGACGCATCTCGTGGAATACAAAAGTAGCCAAACAGATATTGCGACGGTCAATAAACTTGGGATAGTCGAACCGGCTTCCAACGGGACGACAACTCTGACCGTTCGCTACGGAAAGCATATACAAGACGTAGCTGTAGTAGTTGACGGACAAGATCAGTCGGAGCCAGTCTCGTTCGCGTATCACACTCTGCCGATCCTCGCGAAAACTGGTTGCAGCGGCGGTTCGTGTCACGGTTCTCCCAATGGCAAAGCCGGTTTCAAACTCTCATTGTTTGCGACAGACGCCAGGCTTGATCAACTCGCACTGGTTCGCAGCGGGTTGGGACGCCGGACCAACACGATCGATCCCAATGCGAGTTTGCTGTTGCAAAAGCCAACGATGCAAATCGCCCACCAGGGCGGCAAGCGACTAGATCGCAACGGTCAACTGTATCGCTTGCTGCGAGATTGGATCGGAGAAGGTTGTGACGTCGAAGACAGTGAAGTTGATTGTATCGGAATCGAAGTCTTCCCCAACGACACTCGATTGTTGCGGCACCCAAATCACACGCAACAATACCGAGTCACGGCGACGTTCTCCGACGGTAGCCAGCGAGACGTGACGCACCTCGCCATGTTCGATACTTCGGATGAAAACGTCGTCCGCGTAACGCCAAGTGGTCTGGCAACCGCAGGCAATCGAGGCGAAGCGGCGATTATCATCCGTTACCTCAAATACATTCGAACTCCGCTGTTCACTTACATAAAAGACATCGAGGGGTTCGAATGGAACAATCCACAACAGAACAATTATATTGACGTGAAAGTCGACGAGAAACTCCAGCAGCTTCAGTACACTCCTTCCCTGCTCTGTAGTGACGACGTTTTCGTTCGCAGGGTCTATCTGGATGTCACGGGGCTTTTGCCGTCGGTCGAGCAAACGCTGCATTTCGTGCAAGACAAGTCGCCTGGCAAACGCAGCAAACTGATTGATGAACTGCTCGACAGTACCGAATTCGCTCGATTCTGGGCGCAGAAATGGGGCGACTTACTGAGAGTTTCCCGCAAGCAGATCGGAATGGACAGCGTCTTCAAGTACAACCGCTGGCTTGAATTCGCCGTCAGCAGTAATATGCGGTACGACGAATTTGCCAAACAGATGCTGACGTCGTCGGGCAGTACTCGAACCCAGCCCTCCAGCAATTACTATCGCACGGCCGGCGATACGCACGATGCGATGGAGACCACAGCACAGTTATTTATGGGCAGCCGCATTCAGTGTGCGAAGTGCCACAACCATCCCTTCGAGCGCTGGACGCAGGACAACTACTACGGTTTGGCAGCGGTGTTTAGCCGCATTGAACGCAGGAAGACGGGCGTTGGAGAAGAAGTATTTGTCCGAGCGGCCAATCGCGGTGACGTCACCAATCCGCGAACTGGACGCGTCGCGAAACCTTGGGTTCCCGTCGCCGGTGAACTCGAAATCCCCGACAATCGAGATCGACGCCAAGTCTTTGTCGATTGGCTCATCGCCCCCGAGAATCCCCTGTTCAGCCGAGTCGAAGTAAATCGAATTTGGGCACACACGATGGGTCGGGGAATCGTGGAGCCGTTCGACGATTTTCGCGATTCGAATCCGCCCGCGAATACTGCTTTACTAGACGCACTCGCAGAGGATTTCTCCAAACACAATTATGATCGCAAACACATCTTGAGGACGATTCTTAACAGTCGTACGTATCAGTCGAAAAGTCAGACCAACGAATTTAACCGTGACGACTTTAAGTACTTTTCGCATTATCAGCCGCGACGCCTCACTGCCGAGCAAATGGTCGACGCGTTAGGACAGGTAACGGGACGTCCCAAACAATTCGAGTTCGTAGCCACGGGAACAAAAGCTACGTGGTTACCAGCACCCGACCTGAAATCCCCGAACCGATCGCAGTTAGGCGATATCGAATTCCTCAAGGTCTTCGGACAACCGGAACGCAGTTCTGCTTGCGAATGTGAACGCGGCGACGATTCCAGCTTGGGGCAAGCATTGGAACTGCTGAATGGCAATTTCATCCAAGAAATGCTGGTACACCCAGAAACGAAATTTCGCCAGGCGATCGCCACCGGACAATCACTCGACGAAGTTATCGGCAACCTCTATCGAGCGGCGCTTAGCCGTACTCCGACGAATGTCGAACTAAAGGTAGCCGTTCAGTACATCGAAGGAAGTGATAACAAACAACAAGCACTGGAAGACGTCTGCTGGGCAATCTTGAACAAAGACGAATTCTTGTTCCAGCACTAAACCAATCGCGATGGGCAATCCCCAATTCCGTGACACATCTTTGTCACACATCAGTTTGACGAAAACCAGTGAGAGAAGTCTCCGTAGACATTTTCACTTCTTACACAAGTTTGGTGGATGTCGATTTTCGACTCATCGGGGATCTGAAACTTTTGCGACTTACCTTTGGCCAGCGCAGTAACTCGACTGATCCTACCTGCGATTTACGCGTGATTAACCCGGAGGCTTTAAAGCAATTAGCCTACCGTCCAACTTCCAACTTCCAACTTCCAACTTCCAACTTCCAACTTCCAACTTCCAACTTCCAACTTCCTACTTCCTACTTCCAACTTCCAACTTCCTACTTCCTAACCGCTAACTGCTAACCGCTACTTTTTAATCTTCGGTTTACGCGGCTGCTTTGGATCGAGGTTGGCGTTCAGATCCTCTTCGCTAACTTGCGACTCGACTCCGCCTTTGGGCACATCGGCTTTGGCCAGCCAAACGAGTCCGTTGAGCACGACCTTGCGATATTGGTCGTTACTCCAGTTGTCGTGAAAATGGCCACCGGTGAATCCGAATCCGCGGCCGCCATCGGGTCGCTCAACCACCCACATCATTGCTTCTTCGCGGCCTTTGGCTTCTTGAATGTGCTTATAAGGGCCTTTGGGGTAAACGTAGGGGCCGTTGCGAACGTCATCGGAAGGGGCGGCAACCAGGATGGGGGTGAAGGTCACACCGTCGACCACTTTGGGTTTGTTGCCTTCGAGATCCGCCACGAATCGCATGTTAAAATACCATTCATCCTTGATCTTGAATGGCTTCACACCCGAGGTGATAGCGTGTTCGGGAAAGCGATCAAAAACAGGTTCCCAAATTGGATTGCAGGACCACATGTTTTCGTAGTGGCCACCGATCCAGCGTTTGAACTCGTCGCCCGCGTCGTCCGCAACTACCTCGACACCAAAGTGCATACAACCAATTCCAACTCCCTTCTTTGTCCAGGCGTCGGCCATCTCCAAACGCCGCTTCTCCAGCACCAATTCATGGCGCCGACTTCCGTCCATATAAAAGACTACGGCATCCGCACCGCCAAACACTTTTTCGTCCTGAGGCCATCCGTTCAAGACAATATGTACGTCCAGTCCGGGCACATCCTTCAGGCACTTGTTAAGCAACTGCACGCCAGCGTTGAATTCATGCATTCGCGGCGGATGGGATGGCTTGCCGGCAACGATCACCAACTTCTTGGAGTTGTAGATCTAACCAACGAAATTTGCCACGATGGATAGCCATTCTCAAAACGACGGATTATTCGCCTCTCAAAACGGCGCGAGAATAGTGGAGAACCATGGCAAAACTCAAAGCGTTATAAACGTCACGCTCTAAACAACCGTTGATATCGACGCGGCATCGCCGTCAGAAGCTGTTTCGGCGTTGATTTCAGCCCAATGTTCAGTCGGTGTTGGACATTCGCCCCACCGGTGGGGACAATGCACTTTTCCCAAATCACGCTTTCATGAGACCTCACCATGCGTTCTCCCGCCATGACACTCTATTTCGCTGTCGCCCTGCTAATTGCTGTTCTTTCCAATGTTGTCCTCGCGACCGACCCAGAAAAGAACTCGACGCCGAAGAACCCACAGCCAGAGCAAGAGAAAACAAAGCCGAAGAGTTGGGATATTGAATCCCCCCCTGGGCCGAAGGCAGTACAGAATATCGACGTAGACGAAGGAACGTGGATAAGCCTCGACGTCAGTCCCGCTGGAACGGAGATCGTTTTCGATTTATTGGGCGACCTTTACACAATGCCGCTGACAGGTGCCGATGGCACCAATGGCATATTTCCGCAAAAGCTGACCACGGGCGTTGCTTGGGATATGCAGCCTCGTTACAGTCCCGACGGAAAGCGAATTGCGTTCACCAGCGACCGTCTC
>JBLHLE010000510.1:0-5906 GCA_047620805.1 Pirellulaceae bacterium | reverse complement strand
ATTTTCCCGAACCAACGGGTTCCATATGACCAACTCGCCTTTTAAAATCCGCGACGCCAGCGACGACGACATTGCTGGCATTAAACAGTTAATCCAACCTTATGTGCAGCAGCGAAAGTTGCTCGACCGGACAGACGCCGAATTACACACTCTGATCGCGAACGGCTTTGCCGCGATGATAGACGATCAACTAGTCGGCTTCGCGGCCGTCGAGATCTACTCTCGCAAAATGGCGGAGATTCAATGCCTAGCCGTTTCGCCAACTGCGCAAGGCATAGGCATAGGGAAACAGCTGATCCTCAAGTGCATCGACCGTGCCAAAGAGAAAAACGTCGTCGAAGTCCTGGCCATCACCGCGTCCGAAGCCATCTTCATGGACTGCGGCTTCGACTTTTCGTTACCCGACCAAAAGAAGGCGATGTTTTTTCAGACCGGCAATCGCGATAGACCGTCTCCTGGCGAGTAACTACGAAACGTCGACATTCACTTCATCAGGTGTGCGATACTCTTCGGACACGTACAGCGGCGAGTCGATTTCTGACTCAGCCGCCACTTCGGTGTCGATCGTGGCCCGAGGAATTATTTCGATCTCTGTTTCTGATTTCGCATGTTCCTGTTCTTCGAGGAATTGAACCAGATTGCCTCGGAGTGTGTAGTACTCGGAGTGTTCCAACACGTCGCTGCGGATTCTCGGTCGTTCAAACGGGATCTCCATTACCTGACCGACTCGAGCCCGCGGACCATTTGTCATCATACAGATTCGGTCGGACATGTAGATCGCTTCGTCCACGTCGTGTGTGATCACCATCGTGGTTATCTTCTCTTTGTTGAGAATATCCAAAATCACATCCTGTAATTCCATCCGCGTCAATGAATCCAATCGACCAAAGGGTTCGTCCAATAGCAGCATCTTTGGCCTTAGTGCGATCGCCCTGGCAATGCCAACTCGTTGCTGCATTCCTCCGGACATTTCGCGCGGATACTTGCGCATTGAATCCGCCAAGCCGACGAGATTGAGATAGTATTCGCAAATTTGCTGGCGTTCCAGCTTAGTGGCGTGTGGGTAACAGCGGTCGACACCCAGTTTCACATTACCCAAAGCTGTCATCCAGGGTAGCAAACAGGGCGATTGAAAGACGACGACCCGATCGGGTCCGGGACCGACGATTTCGCGACCGGCGAGGACGACACCGCCGCTGCTGATCGAGTTCAATCCGGCGACCATGGTCAGAACGGTAGACTTTCCACAACCCGAGTGGCCGATAATGCCGATGACTTCACCCTTCTTGATAATTAGATCGAAGTCCTCCACGACGTTGATCGCTTCACCGTATGGGTTTGGATAGGCTTTTGTAAGTCGAAATATTTCGACGTAGCGTTTTTCGTTTTTCTCTTGAAGTGGGTTCTGAGCATTCATCGCGAGGTGCCTTGTAGTAGAAAGATGGCTCGGTTACGCGGCGCCGATAGTAATTGGTTCGATATCGGGCAGAACGTATTCCTCGGCAATACGAAGTTCCTTCGCGTCCGCGTTTATCTTGGTCATGTAACGCGTCACTTCGTTGCGTAACGCCCGAAACTCGGGACAGAAATTGAGGCCCGTTCGCTCTCTTGGACGCGGCAAATCCACTCGAAACTCCCTACCGAACGTCGCCTTGGGACCGGGAGTCAGCGAGACGATTCGGTCTGCCATCAACACTGCCTCATCGACATCGTTGGTAATCATGACGACCGTCCGCTTGTCTTCTTCCCAAATCCGAATTATCTCATCCTGCAAGTTCGCTCGCGTCAAAGCGTCGAGCGCGCTGAGTGGTTCGTCTAGCAACAGAACATCGGGTTGCATCGACAGCGTTCGAGCCAGCGACAAGCGTTGACGCATACCCCCGGAAAGCTCGTGGGGTCGTTTCCATTCCGAGCCGGTGAGGCTAACTAGATCTATGTAACGCTGAATATACTGCTTTCGATCAGCTCGACATTGGTCGGGATAGACTTGTTTTACGGCGAGTTCGATGTTGCCGTAAACGCTGAGCCAAGGAAGCAGAGAGTAGTTTTGAAACATCATCCCGCGATCGGGGCCAGGTTCTTTCGGGACTTTTCCATTGAGTCGAACTTCGCCGCTATCGGGTAACAGTAATCCAGCCAACATCGACATCAAAGTCGTCTTGCCGCTGCCCGAAAACCCAATCACACTCACGAATTCATTGCGTTCGACTTGCAACGAACAAGCGGCCAACACTTCGTAACGATGAGTCGATGTGCCGTAGCCGAACCCAATGTTGTCTAATTCTAAATACGCCATCATTCTTCCTCTTTGTATCTCGAATCTAAATTGCCGTTGCTGCGCCATCGAAGGTGACGAGCCGTTGGAAGACGATCATGATTCGATCGAGTAACAATCCGATCACGCCGACAAAGAATACGACGACAAACATCTGGGCGAACGTTTCCGAGGAACCGTTATTGAACATGTCCCATACAAACTTGCCCAATCCAGGACTCGACGAAAGTAGTTCTCCTGCGATCAACACCATCCATCCGACGCCGAGTGAAATTCTGAGGCCTGCGAATATCAGTGGAAGTGCTGAAGGAATGACTATCTTGGTCAGACGACTCCAAAGGCCAAGTCGCAAGGACGCGGGCCACGTTCATGTGATCCTGATCGATCGACGCGACGCCCAAAGCTGTGTTGACCAATGTTGGCCACAGCGAACAGAGTGCGACGGTAATCGCCGTACTGAGAAACGCAGGTGGTATCCAGGCGTCTTCGGGGACCTTAATGAAGCCGCCCACGATGATGAACACGATCGGCAACCACACGATTGGCGAAACTGGTTTAAAGAGGGAGATCAATGGTGCCGCCGACGCCATGAACACTCGATTCAAGCCACAAAGAACTCCGACGGGAATTGCGATCGCGGTTGCGATGACGAACCCTAAAAAGACACATTTGACACTGGTGTAAATCTGGTCGAAGAACGTCGGCGGCTTGGCGTACTCAGATTTGGCCACCTTCATAACCCTTTCTTCGCTCTTGACGATTTTGGTCGCCATGGCATACAGTTGTTCGCCGTCCGCGTTCGCATAATCTCGCTCTTGCAGCTTGATTTGCTTCAGGCTGTCGATGACCTTGTTCTCGCGATTATCGCTAGTGAGGTACGCCATTCGTTTCTTCAGAAATTGCTGCTCTTGTTCCAACGCGTTCTTTTCATCGCGAGCCAACTCCAAGGGTGCCCATTTTTCGCCCCGCATACCGCCTAGTTGTGATCTCAACTCGTTTAGATGGTTTTGCTCCTTTGTCGATTGCTCGATGTGCATTCGGACATCCTCTTTGTACGCTTCCTTAGCAGGCGTATCATTGCTAGGGATTTTCGCTGCCGAAGCCAGCAGCAGTTTCTCTCTCTCGTCCCGAGCCGCCCTGTAAGCAGCGCGTTGTTTTTCGATCGCAGCTTCATAGGGCGCCAATTTGATCGCGACGAGTTTTTCGCGTTTCCGCTCCAGCTTGGTGAATGTTTCGTTCACGGCCGCAGATTGGCTATCCAGTTCCGCGACGCGTTGTTTCACTTCCGCAAGCTCCTTCTCCCGACTCTCTCCGGAACGTGTAAAGTCAGCTAATTTCGTGTACTCGCGATTATGAAACGTGACGATTCCGCCATAGGCATCCAAGACCACTCCGGGGTCGGCACTTCGCCAGACTTGGTTTTGTGTCTAGGTGCAACGAATGTCCAAGCAGCCACAAAAACTGCGAACGTGAGGATTGGGAAAACGATATAGATACCGATTTCCCGCAGCTGTTTTTTCGGATTCTCCCCGTAACATAGCCGGACGACGGGTTCAAAGACTTTAAGTCCGGCGATGTCCAGGGTTTTTAAGATCTTGTACTTCATTTTAATCTGCGATTAAGTTTCAATTAAGTGAGTTGGGGTTACTCGACTGAATCCTTGTTACCGATTTTGTGAGCATTGAGGTACCCGATGGGATCGCGCCCATCGTACTCAATACCGTCAATAAACTCGGCAGTTGGAGGTTTGTATACTTCTAAGCGTTCACGACACAGGTATCGGTTTGGATGCCGATAACGCCGAACAACTGTTCGCGCGATTTTACACTTCAAAACCGAAAGGCATGGGCATGGGGCTCGCCATCAGCCGCTCCATTGTGGAGGCGCACGGTGGCAAGTTATGGGCTGAATCCAATGCTTTCGGCGGCGCTACTTTCCACATCAACTTTCCCATGGCAGCGTAAGACAATGATCAACAAGGTAAAGGAAATGACGGTGGATTTGCAGCCAACGATTTTAGTCGTGGATGACGACCCAGGCGTGAGTCGAGCGATGAAGAGTGTCGGACAACTCTTAGACTTACCAGTTCAGTCCTTCTCGTCTGCCCGGGAATTCCTGTCGAACTATCATGCGTCACAGCCAGGATGTCTTATTCTCGACATCAAAATGCCGGGGATGTCGGGATTAGAGTTGCAGCAAGAATTAGTTGAACGTGGCATTCAGATTCCAATTATCATGATCAGTGGACACGCCGACGTCCGAATCGCCGTTGATGCAATGAATCGCGGCGCTGTTACACTGCTGGAAAAACCGTGTCGCCTCGATGAATTGACGTCCTACATTCGCAGTGCCCTGAAGACAGACCAGGAATACAGAGAGTCCCAGAATAGACAACAACAAACTCAAACTCGACTTGCACAACTAACGCCAAAAGAAAGCGAAGTTTTCGATCTCATTGCTGCCGGCAAAACGAATCGTGAGATCGCCGAGTTGTTGCATTTGAGTGTCCGAGCAATTGAAGACCGCCGATCGCGGCTGATGAAAAAACTGGTTCATCCGACTAAAGCGTACTTCTTTTCGTGAAGAGAGTAGATAACGAGGTTGAAATATTCTTGATCGCGAAAGCCGTAGGATTGACGTTGAACGGTTTTTATTTTGTTGTTGGTGCCTTCCATTGGTCCAGATGAAATTCGATGTTTGAAGTAGTTCAGCAATCCGTCTTTTAATGAAAGCAGCGTGTTGGCTATCGTCACCAATGGTTTCAATCCTGTACTGATGGCTCGTTTGCACCAGGACTTCAGAAACGCTTTGGCAGTTGATTTGAACGAGTGGTTCCAGAACTGGCGGAGTTCTTCTTTGAGATAGTAGGCCGCTGCCAGAGGTTGGTTCAGTTTCAAGGCTTCCTCTAACCGTGTCGCTTCGTCGCGTTCTTTGCTCAAGTTCTCAGGAGCCTTCAATAGCAGCCAGCGAGATCCTTTGAGAACTTTCTTTTCCTCCGAAGTTGCTTGTTGGAATAGTTGGCGACGTACTTGCGTCAGTTTCTCGTTCATCAATTTCACCACATGAAAGTGATCGAAGACGATCGCCGCATCAGGCAGGTTGTTCCGAACCGCTGAGATGTAGGCGGCGGACATATCCATCGCGACCGCCTTGATTTGCCGGCGTCGGCGGCCGAGGCGTTTCCAGAAAGGGACCAATGATTCCGCCGATTTCCCGCTTCCCACGAAGATAATGGCCCCCGTATCCAGATCCATCACCAACGTTTTGTAGCGATGCCCTTTGCCGATGCAGATCTCGTCGATTGCGATGTGGTGGACTTCTTTTAGCGAGGGCCTGGCAAAATGCTTGAGGAGATAGGCCTTCTTGATTTCTTTGATGACATCCCAGGTGACGCCAAGCGTGTCGGCGACGTCCTTGATCGTCATGCTTCGAGTCAACTCCAAGGCATACTTGGCCCAGCCTTTGGTATAACTTCGCCGGGGCTCGGCAAACCCGACTTTGATCTGCCGAACTACCTGGCACTGTCGGCACTGCACGCGAGGCAGTTTGGCCACGATAACAGTAGGCTTGCTTCCAATCGGGGAGGCTCGGAACTCCCGATCCTTGAACCCTCTACGTAGGACGTCCTGGC
>JBLHLE010000509.1:0-5908 GCA_047620805.1 Pirellulaceae bacterium | reverse complement strand
GTCGCGGAGCGGATGGTTTCACTGAAACGCGGTCAGCAGGTAATTTCGATTTCGATGATTCCGGAAACGGAAGGCGTGCGGCGATTTCGATTGTCTCTGCCGGTGGAGATTGACGAGATCGATGAGCAAAACAACACCGCGGAAATTACGGTCAAAATCGTCAAGCGGACACTCAGGGTGCTGCTGGTCGCGGGCGACCCGTCGCGGGAGTACATGTATATGGTTCCCGCGTTGTTGCGCGATCCGATTATCGAACTGTCGTGCTTTCTACAGTCCGCTGACGTCGACTATACTCAGCAAGGCAACGCCGTTGTGGAACGCTTGCCTCAAACGGTCAAAGAGTGGAGTCGCTACGATGTGGCGATTCTGTTCGATGTCGATCCAAATAAGATCACCACTCAGCAGCTGGCCGGGTTGGAAAATATGGTCAGCAATGGCGGCGGATTGATGATTGTAGCCGGCAGATCGCACGGCATGGCGAAGCTCGTACAAGTTCACGCAGCGCGAATTCGCGGTCTGCTACCGGTGGAAGTCGATAAGAACTTGCATCTGAATCACGATCGGATTTACGACCAGCCGTATCACATTCGCCGCACCTCCAAAGGCCAATCGCACCCGATCATGTTGGCATCAGCCGCCCCTGTGGAAAATGAGACGGCTTGGTCGTCGTTTGGCGAACTCGATTTTTACTGGCACCATCCCGTCAGTTCGCCCAAGCCCAAAGCCGTCGTATTGCTCGAAAAGGACGGCGACAATCCAACTGGCTCGAGCAACAGCTTAATGGCGATTCATCGCTACGTAGATGGCGCCGTCTTCTTCTCCTCCATCAACAGCGTTTGGCGGTGGCGATATCCCAGCGAAAGTTATGACTACGACCGACTCTGGACTCGCGTGATTCGTTATCTCGGCGAGGCGCGGCTGCTGGGAACTCAACAGCAAGTTTCTTTGACGACGGATCGGCGAGTTTACAGTCCGGGCGAGGATGTCGAGATCTCCTTGCGAGTTCTCGATCCGGCATTATTTGCTCAACTTGCAGATCAACAGATTTACGTATCGGTTACTGGCAAGGATAACGATCAATATATGGTTTCCATGGTTCCGGCCGCCGATGGCGAGCCAGTCTACTTAGGTGAATACCGGGCGCGTCGAGTTGGCGACATGACGATTGGCTCCCGCCAGGCGGCACCCGATGCCGATTCCGAGGCCAAGCCGCTGTTCGATGTCAAACATGGTTTTCAAGTCCGCGTCCAGTCGCTCGAGGATAAAGACACCAGCGCCGATTTGGAGTCGATGCAGCAACTGTCGGAGCGCACGGGTGGAAAATATTTCAACTACCGAACGATGGTCGAACTGGATTCTCTGTTAGCCGCGATCCCGACAAATCCGCAGATAATAACCGAGATCAAGACGATCGAGGTTTGGGACGGCATGACGTTTCTTTTGATCTTCCTCGTGTTGGTGAGTATCGAGTTGTCGCTGAGGAAATGGTGGGGGTTATTATGAGTAAAAGTAACGCAAAATATCCGACTAACATCGATACACATGGCAAGACGGATCTCAGTGTTCGGTCGGTTGTTATCGCGCTGTTAATGCTAGTTTGTTCAGCGAATGTTGTTCGGTCGCAGGACCAACCCAAGACGCCCGCCGCCGCTGAAAAGGCTGAAGAAAAACTGCTTGTCGAGCGCGATCGGAAGAGAGGGCCAACATTTCCGGGAGTCGATCCCGCCTTCCTCGTGCTGCCGCGAAAACCCTATCGCGGGACGATGGCCAACGAGTTGCTTACGCCCGCAGTGCTCAAGATGACAACCTCTTCGCTCGAATTTCTGGCCCGCACGCAAGACCCCGATGGCGGTTGGTCGGATACAAAATTCCCCTCCAACACCGGAGTCACGGCGCTCTGTTGTTTGGCCTTCATGGCCGAAGGGAGTCGCCCGCGAGCTGGCAAGTATGGAAGACAGTTGGATCGCGGTTTGGAATTCATTTTGGAAAACGTGCAGGACAGTGGTGTCATCGCCGGCAAGGGGAGCAACCCACTCGGGCCCGGCTACGAACACGCCTTGTCAACGCTGGCGCTGCTGATGGCTTATGGGGACGTTCCTTGGCGACCGGAATTGCGCGACGTCATTGCCCGCGCCGTGCAGGTGCTTGCTCGCAGTCAGCGGTTGGATGGCGGCTGGCGTTACCAGATGAACCGCGAAGGATTGAGCGACATGTCCGTCACCGCGAATGTGTTGTGGGTCCTGCGGACGGCAAAGAAGGCGGGCTTCACTGTGAATTCGGAGTCCATTGCAAAGGGTGTCGAGTTTATCGAATCCTGCGCCCTGCCCGACGGCCATTTTCGCTACCGGAAATTCGGCATCCACGCCGCTCCAAGTTTGGGCGGCACCGGCATCGTTGCGCTCAGCAATAACGGTCAGTTGGATCATCAATTGATCGCTCCAGCGCGAGACAAGATCGCCTACGAATACCGCCGTTATACAATCGATGATCTAAAGGAGCGAAGGTATTTCGTCTTCGGCTGCTTTTACGCCAGTCTGGCGATGTACAGCTGCGGCGACGAGTACTTCGTTCCGTGGTTCAAGAAAGCGACTTCCGTGCTCGAACAAATGCAGCGGAAAGACGGAGAGTTTCCCGATCAACTGGATAACATCATTTACCCTTCCGCGATGGCGGCCCTCACCTTGCAGGCCCCGCGAGGATATCTACCGATTTACGAACGATGAAGCAAATCATGCGACACAACATGCGAAGAGTTCAACGTAGCACGGGTTGCCAGCCTGTCGGGCTACTTTCGTTCTCTTGGCTGTCTTTATTTCGTCGGCCTTCTTTATTTCGTCGGCCTTCTTTATTGCGTCGGCCTTCTTTATTGCGTCGGCTGGCCATTTGGATGGGAGCGATTGGCCTGTGCTGCGCGCTATTGCTGATGGTCTCGTCGGCTGCAGCTGACGACCTCGACGAGTTTCGTGTGAAGCGAGCAGAGACGTTTGAGTTTACCGCAAAGCCGAAAATCATATGGTCTGGTGATCGCGTCACGATTGAGTTCATTAGTAAAGCGTATTGCGATGCGACCGTAGTTATCGAAAACGGTAGTGGCAAAATCGTGCGACACCTAGCTAGTGGTGTGCTGGGTGACAACGCCCCCCTGCCTTTCCAGAAAGGGTCCCTTCGTCAGACTCTGATTTGGGACGGCAAGGACGATCAAGGACGTTATATCGATGAGAAACAACTGCTGACTGTACGAGTCTCTCTTGGACTCAATCCGCAGTTTGAAAGATCGCTTTTTTGGAGTCCTCATAAGCGTTTGGGGAATGTCTGTCCGTTGCTGGTGGCGACGGAGGAAGGCGTATTCGTCTTTGAAGGACGCGGCTCGGATCATGTCAAAATGTTCGATCACCAAGGCGACTACAGCCGCACGATCTATCCGTTCTCGGCGGCCAAATTGGCCAAGGCTCGCGGTTTGGCCGTGCAGAAATTCCCACAGGACGGAAAACAGTTACCGATCAAACACGGTTTTGTGCAGGCCTCATTGTTGACCTCGGGTACCAGCGCGATCTTCGCGGGCAAGTACAAGTTTGGCACTGGCTACGCTGCTCAGGTGATGGCCGTTGGGCAAGGTCGAATCGCGCTGGGCTACGACCAGATCAATCGATTGGCGACCGATGGGACGACGGGAGGACAATTGCTCAAAGGCCCAAAGATTGGGTTGCAGGTGAATTGGCGAGGTTACGGCGGTCATGGCGGCGGAGAAGAGATTCTGGGACCGCTGAGCGCCGCGTTCAGTCCGGATGCCAAGTGGCTTTACTTGACCGGTTTCATGTGGCGCGAGACTTATGCCAAGAGTGGCGGATGTTACCAGGCTGTGTTGCGTTTGCGATACGATGACGACGACGCCAAGCCGGAGGTGTTCCTGGGCAAGATGACGCTCGAAGATCACGGTAACGACAACGCGCACTTCACCGTGCCGTCCTCAGTAGCGTGCGACGCTCAGGGGCGAGTTTACGTCACCGACTTCATGAACGACCGAGTGCAGATATTCAGTCCTGCTGGGGCGTTCCTCAAGACGATCGAGACGGCGAAGCCGGCCAAGGTTTTGGTCAGTCCGCTGGATGGTCAAATCTGGGTCTTCTCTTGGCCCGTCTGCGGAGCGTCGAACGAGTTGCTGAAACAGCATAATTTGGATTGGCAAAAGGTTCTTCCGACAGTTACTCGTTTCGGTTCGTTTGACAATATTCGGCAGCTGTCAACTCAACCGCTACCCGTTCAGATGAGCCTGCGTGGATTCTTTCACTCCGGTCCGTTCATCGACGCGGCGGTCGACTGGTGGGCGGACCAACCTGCCCTTTGGGTAGCGACGAAAAAACACAACGTCAGCCGCATTGATGTGGCATGGGGTGGGACTGGCGCTTACGACCAGCGAGCGGTCGATGCGTGGCTGGTCGACGGTATCCGCATTCTGGTCGAAGAAGATGGCAAATGGAAAGACCGACGCGATTTTGCGAAAGATGCTCAGCAGGCAGTCAAGCGCATCAAGCCTCCGGACTTTTCGCGGCAGCGGTTGTACGTTAACCCGCAGAATGAAAAATTGTACATTGCTGAGGATTTTGGATTCGACAAATCGTTTTCGCAGATGATTCAGATCGATCCGGCCAGTGGCCAGATCGAGCTGGTCGAACTGCCGTTCAACTGTGAAGACATGTGCTTCGATTCCGAAGGCTTGGCCTACTTGCGGACAGATACGCTCGTCGCTCGCTACGACTCGAGAACGTGGCAGGAAAGTCCCTGGGACTATGGAGAAGAGCGACAGAAAGTTGGGTTCAGTTCCAGCGCGAGTCGCAGGCGCGCGGATCTGATTTCTGGCTTGGCGATACCCGGACAGCGGCCGGTCTGTTGGAATGCCGGAGGTATGGGAGTCTCGCCCAAGGGGCATTTGATCGTCTCTTGTTGCAGTCGCGAAAAACTGCCCGACCGCAAGGAACCGGGCGGCGGACCGTGGGAGAGAAGCCGCGCACAGAACGCCGGTAAGCCGTATACGCCGAGCGTCTATCCCGGTCGGCCGCGGTGGCAGGAAATTCATGTCTGGGATAGGCATGGCAATCTCGTCCATGAAGATGCCTTCCCCGGCAGCACAATTCTCAACGGCGTCGAGATGGATGCGCGGGATAACATTTACGTCATGGCCGCGCCAAATCGAGTTCTCAATGGCGATCCGTATTTCAACGAAATGTCGGGCACGGTCGTCAAGCTAAAGCCCAAGCAGGCCAAAGTGCTCAGTTCAAAAACGGGCGTGTCGATTCCGCTTCCACCAAGTCTGCAACCCCAGCGAAACAAAGATATCCGCAGCAGCATCGCGGGGTCGGCGTGGGTCGAAGGAGCTGAATGGCTCTACGGTGGCGTCGGGTACGGCGGCTTTAACACCTCCCGCGCCGGCGGCGGTTGCCATTGCTGGAATTCAAAATTCGCGCTCGATTATCTGGCGAGATCCTTTGCGCCCGAGATGGATCATTACAGCGTCGCAGTGTTAGACGCTGCCGGTAATTTGATTCTGCGTATCGGAAAATATGGCAACGTGGACGACGGTTCTCCGCTGGTGAAGAACGGTGGCCCCGCAAATCCAGTATCCATCGGTGGAGATGAAGTGGCCTTGTTTCACGCTGGCTTCGTGGCGACGCACACCGATCGTCGTCTGTTTATTGCGGACGGCGGAAACGCCCGCATCGTGAGCGTCAAGTTGGACTATCACGCTACCGAAACCGTGCAGATGCGCGATGTCAAAGAGCAGGTGGCGCCATGAAGTACGCTATTTCTGCATTGCTCGCTCTTTCTGCGTTGCTCGCTCTTTCTGCGTTTAGGGCCTCGCTGGTCTTGGCCGACGACTTCGCTGAATTCAAAGTTAAACGCGAGGAGGTAT
>JBLHLE010000508.1:0-5915 GCA_047620805.1 Pirellulaceae bacterium | reverse complement strand
TATTACCCCAACGCCCTCGCGCATCGATCGGCTGTTCGAGAAACATGCCGTTTACGATGAAGACTACGCCGACGTACGCGGACAGGAGATGGCCAAGCGAGCACTCACTATCGCCGCGGGAGGTGGTCATAATCTGCTAATGCATGGGCCGCCTGGTAGTGGGAAAACCGTGTACATAGGGAGCGGCAATTCCGACGATACTGCCCCTAACGGCGTTTACTTGCTACTCACTGCACTGAAGTGCAATTTGACAATCGACTTAGCCGGGCCGTAAAATACCGAATAGACGTGCTACCGAGCTCTAAATAGCAGTCGCAACGGCAATTATCTCATTTCCTAGAAAAGTATCGAATTACCCCAGAGTAATTGAGCTATGAACCTTGACCAAACTCTGTCCGAACTGGCAGCGCTTCCAATTAACGATCGATTACGCGTCGTCGAATCGCTTTGGGACAGTATTGACGCCGACGCTCCGCTTTCAGTTTCACCTGATAAGCGAGCTGAGATCGATCGCCGTATTGAAGCGCACGAAAAGAATCCTAACGAGTTGATTACGTGGGACGAGGTACTGGATCAACTCCGGGACCGTAAATGAATTATGCTCTGCGCTTCCGACCAGAAGTTGTCACCGACCTGGAAGACGTTGCACGTTGGTACGATGAGCGGAGCCCAGGTCTTGGAGCTGAGTTTCTGGCTGAGAGTCGCACGGCACTTGATCGAATCGCACGGGAACCCGAACAGACCGCAGCGGACGCAGAATGTATTCGTGCGCACCGGTTGCGTCGGTTCCCATATGTTGTCTACTACCGGATCGATGGCGCGGTCATCGTTGTCTTTGCTATTATGTTCGGCGGTCGTGATCCCACAGTTTGGCAGGGTCGAAGTTGACTAAGTGCCAATGCAATGAACAATTAGCCAACCAACTTGTTAACGCAAGATAGACAAACTGGTGAGCGCTCGGCTTTTTAACTGTCACTTGGCTAGTGAATCTTCTTTTGTGGGTTGCTTCTTGGTGACTTGCTGCGTTGCGTTATTTGAAAATATCTAATTCGCAACGACTCCCGCTGTTGCATTTACCCTCTTGTGGATGGGAATGCTATGTCTCTGCGGTGAGAAACGATCAACCCTTTTCCCGTTGGGGTCTACCATCTTTACTACAGGCGTTGTGACAGACGTGCCTGGCGCTGTGAGGAAGATCCCCTGACGGAGAAGAACTACGAGTTCCGTCGGTGGTACATCGGGACGGAAAAGAAGGAGCGAAAGCGGTAACAGGTTAACGCACTCCAAAGCGATCTCTGCGCTGACCTCGAAAAACAATTTTGATTTTGATGTAACATTCTGGCGAGGATGGGTTCTTAGTAGGTAAAGGAATTTTGTCTTAACCATGAATCGGCTTGTGGTCGCGGTGCGCGCTTGCTGGGGGATGTTGGATGTTGGCTCGTTTGAAAACGTTTTCGCTGCTGGGTATTGAAGCGATTCCGGTTGACATTGAAGTGGATGTATCGCCGGCCGCTGTGCCCAAGACCATTCTTGTCGGACTGCCGGAAAAAGCGGCGAAAGAGAGTACGCATCGAGTTGCTCGGGCGATTGTCAACTCGGGGTATATGCGACCACAAGATCGCGTCGTGATAAATATGGCCCCTGCGGAATTACCCAAACAAGCGGCTTCGTTTGACCTGCCGATCACCTTGGGTACATTGGCTAGTAGCGGGCAGTTTGTTTCCGATCTATTTGACACATATGCCGTTGTTGGCGAACTGTCCCTGGAAGGAAACACTCGACCGACCAAGGGAGCTTTGTCGATGGCGATATCCGCAGCCAAAGACCCAGGGCTGCGGGGGTTGGTCGTGCCAGCTTCCAGCGCTGGCGAAGCTGCGGTGGTCGAAGATATCGATGTCATTGCAGTCCACTCGCTGGCACAAGCTGTCGGCTTCTTCTCCGGACAACTCGATATTACCCCAACGCCCTCGCGCATCGATCGGCTGTTCGAGAAACATGCCGTTTACGATGAAGACTACGCCGACGTACGCGGACAGGAGATGGCCAAGCGAGCACTCACTATCGCCGCGGGAGGTGGTCATAATCTGCTTATGCTTGGGCCGCCTGGTAGTGGGAAAACCATGCTGGCCAAACGAGTGCCCACGATTCTGCCTGAACTTACCAGCGCGGAGTCGATCGAGACAACTCGGATCTACAGCGCGTTAGGTCGGCTCCCCGCCGGACAACCGTTGATGGCCAAACGTCCTTTCCGATCTCCGCATCACACGATCAGCGAAGCGGGACTGGTTGGCGGCGGCAGTATACCAACACCAGGCGAGATCTCGTTAAGTCACAACGGTGTTCTTTTTTTGGACGAGCTGCCCGAGTTCAATCGACGAACATTGGAAGTGATGCGACAGCCGTTGGAAGATTCCGTCGTCACGATCTCGCGGGCGTTAAACAGTTCGACGTTCCCCGCGAGCTTCATGCTGATCGCCGCATTGAACCCTTGCCCTTGCGGCTATCGGACCGACCCACGGCGCGATTGCAAGTGTAGTTCACCGCAAATCGAACGGTACATGGCAAAGATCAGCGGGCCCCTTTTGGATCGAATTGACATCCATATCGAAGTCCCAGCCGTGGAGTTTAAAGAACTTGCGGATCGCCGAGGGGGCACCAGCAGCGAAACGATGCGCGAACAAGTTACGCTGGCACGAAACGCCCAAGCCGAACGCTTCCTCTCGTCGAAAACTCGCTATAACGCAAAAATGACTTCTCGCCAGGTGCGTGAAGTCTGTGAACTCGACAAGCCGAGTCTACATCTTCTCCAATGTAGCGTGGAGAAAATGGGGCTCTCCGCTCGCGCCCACGACAAAGTTCTCCGCGTCGCACGTACGATCGCAGATCTCGAAGGTGCCGAACTCATCAAGGAACATCACCTGCAGGAAGCGGTGAATTATCGGATGTTGGATCGCAGTGTTTTGTCGTGACCTAATCATTTCCACCGTAGCGAAGTCCTAACAATCAACAATCTCGGAAAGCTCGGAAACCAGAAAGCGGCCGGGCCGTCGGAAAGAGGGAGGCGAAAAAAGGAAAAGGAATGATGAGTGTTGAGATGAAGAAAAAAGAGGAAGAAGAGAAAAGGAGAAACGAACATGAATCGCAACGATCTACTACAGCCCAGAAGAGACCCGTGGTCACTCGAAGAAAAACTCATCAAGTTCGCAGTACAAACGATCTCCGTCGTCGAAGCTTTACCACAATCCAAGGCGAGCCGTCATATCGCCCAACAACTCGTGCGGTGCGGAACATCACCTGCGGCAAATTACGGTGAGGCTCAAGCGGCTGAATCTCGAAAGGGCTTCGTTCACAAGATGAAAGTCGCACTGAAAGAACTTCGCGAATCGCTCGTCTGGCTGAGGATCATCCAAAGCAAATCACTGGGTGAAGACGCGCTCGTGGCCCGTATCGCGGGTGACTGCGATGAACTAGTTGCGATCTTTGTTGTCAGTATCAGAACAGCGGAACACAATATGGGAAGAGCAATCAAGAGGGATGAGTTATGAGTGTTGAGGTGGAGAAAGAGTTAGGGAGCTTAACTAGAGGGTGATTCGAATTACTGAGGCGGGAAAAACCAAAAACCATACATTTACTCCACGTTCTCTGCGAAAAAAATCCAGGATTAATTTGACGTGCCGCTCGAAATCCATACCATAAAGGATATTCAAGGAGAGGAAACGTATGGCAGCAAAGCAAATTCCGTACAATGCTCCAGTCGCGAAGAACTCAAAGCCTTTCGACTACCCTGAAAACTCCGTGCCGAAACTTGCATGGAAATTATTGGTGATTGCAATGGGGTGTAGTATTGCGATCACCCTTTCTCACGGCGTCCGGCTTCTCTTAGCCCAATAGCCTCGCAACTGCTGCTTCGCTCTTCATCTGATGGTGCGTCTCGCCTCCGCCTTGCGAACCGTTGCAGTCGATACTCTAATCTTGAACAGCACGGTCAATTCCGCAGCTACCAAGAAACGGTCGAGGCAACATTCATGGCAATAATGACCGGGCGTCAATTTACAGAAGAAGCAGTCGACTCTATCCGAAAGGTCTGCCTTCGCAGCAAAGATGAACGGCAGCGGGTCGAACACCCGGTGTTAGGAAAACTAACAGCCGAGCAATGGGACAACTTCAACTGGCCACACGCAGAATTACACATGAGTTTCGTGCATCCCGGTCAGTAAGCTAATGGAATCACTCAAAGGCCTCACAATGAACAACAAGAACGGCGGCATCCAACTCGCCAAAGGACTAGCCGGAGCCATTGTGGGCGCCGTGATAGGCTCCATCGTCTTTTACTTTCTGTGGAGTAAATTCAATATTTATGCGGGCGTGCTTCCCGGTGCGATAACAGGTATCGTCTGCAGCTACGCCTCTCGCATATACTCGCCCATACTGGGAATCGCGTGTGTCGTCATGGGGCTGATCGGCACATTCCTCGCTCAACCACGTTTCGCGAAAGACGACAGTCTAATGTTTCTCGCGAATAATTTCTTCGCGACGCCCACCAGTCAACTCGTCATGATCGCTATCGGATTGGCAACCGCATACTACTTTGGACAAGGCCAAGACTACTTTGGGAAGAAAGACTGATTGATAGAGGCGAGCGGACGACTGGTATATGAAGGCAGAAGAATGAAGGCAGAAGAATGAATGAAGGCAGAGGAAGGAAGAAGAGAAAGCACTGCTGGTCTACGACTTGTCTTCGAGACCATATCGTCCCTTGAATTGCTCGGCGGGATACTTGAGTTCATTTTTCTTCATCTTCGCGGCCATCGTTTCACTGACGTCGATTCCAAGTTCATTGGCAATCGCTAGCGCATAACAAATTACGTCGGCAAGTTCTTCTCCGACGGCGGCGAGCTTTTCAGGATCGTTGGGCACGTCGCGCGACTCGGGCACTTCAATCCATTGAAAGTGCTCCATCAACTCGGCCGCCTCAATTGCCAAAGCCATCGTCAGATTCTTGGGTGCATGAAACTTCTGCCAATCTCTCGCGTCAACGAATTGCCGAACGAGATCCCGTAAATCGGCGACTGTAACTTCTCTATCAGACATATTGCACTCCTCAATCGTAACTGTCACCTGTGAACAGGTGGCAATAGCTTTCATAGCGGCGTGTATCAATTCGACCGTCGGCGACTGCGTCCTTAACGGCGCAATCTGTTTCGTGCTGATGTGTGCAGTTGGGAAAGCGGCAATGATTGACGTAAGGTCGAATCTCGCGATAAAAACCGCCGACTTCCTCAGCGATCACATCCCACAATTGAAATTGTCGTATACCGGGGGTGTCCACCATGTAACCACCGTTCTTCAGCTCGATTAACCGCGCGGCAGTAGTCGTATGGCGTCCCTTTTGATTTTCAGTACTAACCGTCGATACTCGCAGTTTCAAATTGGAATCAATGCAATTGAGGAGTGAGGATTTGCCTACGCCACTTTGCCCGGCCACGACGCTTTGCTTGCCCTTCACCAGGGCCCTCAGCGCCTCCATCCCAACTCCCGTTTCTGCCGAACAAAGTAATGTCTCATATCCAAGCTGAGCAAAGACGCCGACGATTGGCTGCAAATCCGCCGCGTCCACCAAATCAACTTTGTTGATACAAATGACCGGGTGGATCTGTGTCTTCTCGGCAGTGACCAAAAACCGGTCGATCAAATTGGGTTTCAAACGCGGCTCGGCGGCGCTGGCGACGATAATCATTTGATCGACATTAGCGACAATTACATGCTGTCGGCGCTTGCTGGAACGGCTGAGCACACCGGTCCGCGGCTCTATCCGCTCAATGACGCCTTCGCCGTCTTTGATACTCACGAGAACCCGATCTCCCGCGGCGACGACATTTCGCTGATCCGTGCTCAGGGACTTAAGAATCCCGCGG
>JBLHLE010000507.1:0-5915 GCA_047620805.1 Pirellulaceae bacterium | reverse complement strand
GCCCGTTCATTGTCGCTTAACTTTTGAGCTCGCGTCTTCAACAACGCTCTGACATGACGAATATTTAAACTCGACATACGCGATTCCAGTGCCCGCTCAATGTGGCTCCAAAGTTCGCTAGGCTGGCAAGGTTTCTCCAAGAAAACAACGGCCCCATTTTCCATTGCCCGGACCGCAGATGGTACTTCACCGTGCCCCGTTACGATGATTACTGGCATATCGATGCCCATCTCGAGCATCACTTGCTGCAAATCCAAACCGCTCATGCCAGTCAAACGCAGGTCGGCGATCAAACAAGAATAGGGCTCGAATACGCCGTGCCCGATAAACGCCTCGGCGGACTCAAAGACAATCGCGTTCGTGCCCTTCATGCGAGCCAACATTTCCATGGATCGCCGCGCGGCCGCGTCGTCGTCAACAATATATATAGTGGCTACATCACTACTCATGATCGATCACCGTGCAGGAATGAAATCATGAAAATCGAATTTGCCAATTCCCTGTAACCAGCACTCAGTCTAGAAACCATGCCCCTTTGGGTCTATCTTCACTTATCGCATCTAAATGGAAAATGCCTCGCTTCTTCATCATTCCTTAACAAACAGCTCTCCGCAAAACTTTCTCGGCCAAACGACTTAACGTAAACCTTTTCAAATACACGAGTTAACCCAAATAATGCAAGCCACACAATACTGTACTATCCGCGCTACTGGTGGCCCACTTCTCCTTGTACTCCGAGTACATTCCCAGATCATAACGGCGAATGCCCAAATCAAATACGTCTCGCATGTTCTCCAGTTGCAATAAGTTACCGATTCCAACTTCGCCATATTCTTCGTCGTACGCCATTTGCCAACCACGGTAACTGTCCAGCATGGTGCGACCAAAAATGTAGGCGATGTCTTTCCCGTTACAGGTCGCAAACCGCACCCGCAGTTCACCACGACAAGATGCTTTGAACGCCATCTCTCGATAGAACTCGACAAACCGCTCGCGATCGAAAATACCCATGCCTTGTCGCTGTTTGTATGCCCGCCGCTCAATATCCAAGATCCGCGACATGATTTCGTCGACACCGGAATCATCCGCCACCACGTAGGCCATTGACGACGATGTCCGCTGTTCCTCGCTGCGGCGCATATTGCGGCGAAACTTCCGCGACTGCGATTGCAAATAAGCGTCGACTCCGGAATGCAAGTCAATTTGCATTGTCTCCACTCCTTCGAATTCGAACTCTTTTCGCCAAATTAGAGTGCGGAGCAAGCCTTCCAATTCACTCTCCGCTGGAATTCCACTGACTCGAACGAATCGATTTTCGGGAGTGACACTAGCCGCCAATCCGGTACTGCCGACCAATTCGCGGAACATTTCCACGCCTGCGGTTACGTCGGGCCCAATGACTGGAAGAGTGAATCCCCAAAACGATTCCAAGGCCTCCCACATTTCGTACTCGACTTCGCGACGGCGAGCCAACACCACCCAGTTGCCCGCATCGTCCGTCGCGATCACAAGGTCTCGTTTGCCATGCAGCCATCGGTGGGCGGAAAGTATCCAGTCAGAACTTGAACACACGGGAGAAATATCGGGAGTCGCACACACCGATTGATCGTAGACATCGGCTAGTTGTTCAAATTCCGCTAGTGTAACTGTTCTCATCCGACCACAGTATTAATCCGCCACGCTAACTGGCCAAAGCCGCCCGCACTAAGTCAGAATCCACGTCGCCAACCAGTTCAACTTCACCCATCCGTGTGGGCAAGACAAACCTCAGCTTGCCGTGCTCTACCTTCTTGTCCTTTTGCATCGCTGCCACCAATGCTTCGTGATCAACATTGGGCACATCGACGGGCAATTTGAAAGCACTTAACAATTGATGTTGGCGATCGGTAAACTGGCGATCAACTCGGCCAAGTCCCTCTGCCAATCGTGAGGCGCACAACATTCCAATCGACACTGCTTCGCCGTGTAGGTACTCGCCGTAACCGCTGATCGCCTCGATGGCGTGGCAAAATGTATGCCCGTAATTCAAAACCGCTCGGCGGCCGGTCGTCTCGCGCTCGTCCTCTGCGACGACGTCGGCCTTTAAGCGGCAGCAACGAGAAACTACTTGTTCCAAAGTCCCAGCGTCCCGGTCATTGATCGCCGCCACATTGTCCTCCAGATATCCGAAGAAATCCGCGTCCAATATCACGCCGTACTTCACTACCTCCGCCAATCCAGAGCGGTACTCTCGATCGGGCAACGTCCCTAGCACTTGAGTGTCAATAACGACTGCGTGTGGTTGCCAAAAAGCGCCGACCATATTCTTAGCAGACGGAAGATTGATGCCAACTTTTCCACCAACACTACTATCGACTTGCGACAACAACGTCGTCGGCACTTGCAACAAACTTATCCCGCGGGCGAAACTGGCTGCGATAAATCCAGCCAAGTCGCCGACAACTCCGCCCCCCAGCGCGACAACAATACTCTTGCGGTCGGCACCCACTTCCAACATATCGACCCAAAGTCGTTCGGCCATCGCGATCGACTTGCTTTGTTCGCCGGCCGGCACCTCTAAAGTGCTCACGCGACTGCCGACATCCTGCAAACTCTGAACCACCGTTGAAGCGTAAAGAGGACGGACATTTGAATCCGTAATCACGACCGCATGAGTCAATTTCAGCAACTTCGCGATATGCTCGCCGACACCACTCAGCACATTCGTGCCAATTTCGATATCGTAGCTACGCTCGCTCAAGCCAACATGAACTGACTGACTCATCCGCGGTTCCCTTTGTTTAATTAACGGCATTTGGAAGTTAATAAAGACACTCCCAGTCGTTCCTTATTGACGTGCTCAACAAAGATTCTCGTCGCGGGAAGGAGATTCTGTATTGCGCGACGGAAGCCGATAGTGCGTAACACTCAAATAGCCCGCTCACCCAATTGCTACTCGGCAGACTTATTCGAGTCCCCGCTCAGAGTCCCCGCTCAGAGTCCCCGCTCAGAGTCCCCGCTGAAAGCTCTCGCCACTGCTAACCATTGACACGGGCGAGGTCTTCCTCGGTGACGGTGATCTTGCGGCAGAAGCCGGTATGAACACGAACGTACTCAATGTCGGAACAAGTTTCGGGATCTTCGTGAAGCGAAGTTTCAATCCGCAACTTCTCGACCAACTCCATGTCGTCGTATTGTTCCGGCCAGACCGTGTCGGTCTCCATGATCAGCGCCTCGCGATACGAATCGAACTTGTCAGCCATTTTACCGTTCTCCCCACTAACTCTACCTGAAATCGTATTCTCACCACCCTAAGTAGTCTCAGACCCAATTGGTCCCAGACCTGACAGGCCTTGGCAAACCGAATAAATCAGTATACTTGGGTAGGCACGAATCGAAAATATGGCGAGCACAGAATGAACAGCGGCAAACTCACAATCTTGGTAATCCTAATTGTAGCCGTCCTGATGGGCGGTTCCGCTTGGCTTTATCAGTTCCAGCGTGGTCGACAGCTCCAAAAAGCGTGGGGAATGGACAACTTGCTGCTGATCCATGAAGCTCCCCAAGTTGAACTCATCGTTCTGGCCAACACCCAATCGCTGGACAGCCAGGGAGATACGTTCTCTATCGATGGAGCGGATTGGCTCATCGAAAAGCGGATCGACCTCAGCCAAACCAACGGACTAATCAACGCCAGAGCCCCGTTGGTCCGAGATCACAGCTACCTCTGGGAGCCAGGGGAATCCGAGGCCGAGCAATCCGAGGCCGAGCAATCCGAATCGGCTACTCAGTGGGCCTTCGCCATTCGCTTCAAAGATGCGACGAGTCAAGCGACGCTGGCCTTCAGCACGAAACAATCTAGAATCATGCTGCTCGAAAGAAATTCCATCGTCGCCGTCAAACCAAAACTCATGCAGTCGTTTGGGCAGTTCGCCACTGCTGTGATCACACTTGACGAGTCGAAGAAAGCGGCCGAGGCCGATTCGCCAAACCATCCCAGCGATAAATCGAAAGATACCGCGCTACAACCGGCCAGCTAACCAATCTTGCCGTCTCTCAAATAAACCGGCACAAGGGCGATCAACATTCCCATGACCATGCCCGAACCATGCGCCCAGTTGCCAATATTACCCATCCAGCCAGTCATACATAAGAAAAACCAGCCCACGAGCATGATGATATTCATCTCCGAAATCTGAAAACGATCTTCGCGATCGTACCACGCTTTCATCCAGATATAGCCGAACACTGCATACATGACGCCTGACATACCGCCGCTGAATGTGCTCCCGCCGAGACCATAGGGCACGAGCGACTGGAAGCAGTTCGCGACGATCCCAGTCGCCAACACAAAGGCCAAATACTTCCAAGGTCCTTTTCGGCGTTCGAACTGCCCACCTAAAACGAACAGGACCCACATATTCATTACGATATGCATAGGTCCGAAGTGAAGAAAGATCGGCGAAACAAGCCGCCATAATTCGAGCTCCATGATACTCCCTAGCTTCTCCAGAGCCGTACCCCGATTCACATGCTCGAAGTTGCCTTCGCCGTGAAACAGGAGCTTCGGAATGAGCCACGAATCCGGGTCTTCGCCAAAACCCGTCATGAAGGCAACGATGACACTTATCGCGATCAAAGCCAGAGTCACTGGGGTTTTACCACGCGGGGCACCCGACCCCCATTTTCCACGCATCTCAACGACATTTTTTTGGCCTCGTGCTCGGCGTTCGTTTTCTTCGCGACGAATCTGCTCCGCGACTTTCTCATGGCCGTCGTACTTGGAGTTTCTTGGATCTTGTGCGTATTGCTTGAATTCAGTGAGGGCGCGGTCGAAATGATCTTCGTGGCGGACCCACACAGTCCAACCGTTGTTATTGTTCTCTTCGGCCTGCGCATCGATTCCAGTCGCCACTAGATAGGCTACGATTCGTGTCGCTTCCGATTGATTTTCGATTTCGCCGATGTATCGCATGCAATTATTTCTCAATGTCCAAGAGCCACTCGATGCGGTCATTGGATTGCGCTGTCTACACTACTTGAAATGCACCCTATTGTTTCGAGGTGCCTATTCCGAGCTCTTTAAATTTTCCGCTCTCGAGTAACACTTGCGCTCGCTCGACGTCTTCGTAGTATTCTTTGCGGGTTAACCAATCGCCAGCCTCGGTATCCACAATTGCTATCGCGTCGCGGTGAAGCTGCAATGCGGATGCCGTAATTTGAGAGGTTACGGGACCCTCAATCGCGCTCCGCACGGCGTTGGCTTTCGATTCACCAACAGCCAGCAGCAAACAGCGGCGCGATTCGAGAATCGTTCCCACTCCCATTGTCACCGCCAGTTTGGGAACTCGATCTTCACTGCCAAAAAAACGTGCGTTATCTAAAATCGTTTCAGTGGTCAGCGCCTTTAACCTGGTTCGACTGCCTAAAGACGAACCCGGTTCGTTGAAGGCAATATGACCGTCCCGGCCGATTCCGAGGACTTGCAAGTCGATCCCGCCAGCATCGGCGATTTGACGCTCGTATAGTTCACAGTAAGTCTCGAAATCCAAAGCACGTCCGTCCGGGACGTAGGTCCGGTCTGGCAAAATGTTGATGTGATCGAACAGATTCTCTTGCATAAAATAGCGGTAACTTTGCGAGTCCTTGGGGCCAAGGCCAACGTACTCGTCCAAATTGAAGGTAGTTACCTGCGAGAAGTCTAACCCTCCTTCTTTATGCATTCGAATCAACTTGCCATACAAACCCAAAGGTGTACTTCCGGTCGCCAAACCAAGAACGGCGTTCGGCTTGCGTCGAATCTGAGCAGCGACGAATTCCGCCGCACGCTGCGCTATGGCGTCTGCTGTTTTTCCAATAATGACTCGCACGGATAGAACACTCCTGATCGAACTCGAATCTGCTAGCAATCTCCCTGTTTTAGTCCAAAATCTATC
>JBLHLE010000506.1:0-5919 GCA_047620805.1 Pirellulaceae bacterium | reverse complement strand
CGCGTGACTAAAACGGCGCCAGGATGTCGCCGATACTTTGTTCATTAGTTCTCCTTCGCTTTACTCGCATAAAGGGTCAACCGCGCGTTGGCCCGCACACCTCTTCTTACGACTGCACCTCAGCCGTGCGGCAAAGTGATTTCGACGTCGCAACGGCGCTGAACGACGGACCGTATGTCCCCAACGGCATGGCCGTGAGCTTGCCCGTCACTGGCTGATCTTCAGTCGCTGGTTCGCCTTTATGTCGCGGCGAACGATGCGGCCTTTGCCGTGCGGCAATGTGATGACGAGGTCGCAGGTCGCTTCCTTTCCGAGACCCAGGTGTGCGACGGCGGGTTGGCCGGAGCAGAACCCGTATCCGGTGGCAATTTCTTCCGCTGCGATCATGGCGTCCGGCTCTCCGGCACGACCGGCCTTGTAAGCGCGGACCAGCGCACCGATGCCCATGTGGTTGACCCCCTTAACGCCGACCACTGTGACATCGAGGTAACCGCCGGCGGGCGTTTCATTCTTCAACAGAAGTGATGGCAGCTTGGGCCACCAGCTCGACAGGAAGAGGTCGAGACGCCCGTCGTTGTCGAAGTCGCCGGATGGTCCCGGCGCGTAATACATCACTTTGCCGTTGGCGACCAGCCTTTCGTAGAAGTCACCCGACCGCGCTCGAGGTGTGTCCTCTTCGAGGGGAAAGTCTTGGCGGTGGACGAACGCAGTCTCTTGAAACTGCGGCAACTCCCCTGGCGCCGCCCGCATGTTTTTGTAGATGGCGGGATAGATTTTGCCGTCGCGCATCGTCGCTACAGCCGTGTAGAGATCGGGCCAACCGTCGTTGTCAAAGTCGCGGATTTCGACGTGCGGAACCTTCATCGGATACTTGACGATTCCCACTTTTTCGGTCACTTCTTCAAATCGCACTTTCTGTGGCTTCGAACCGAGGTTGCGAAACAGACGGATCGCATTGGGCTGCTTATTCCACGGGGCCTTGAAATGCGAGCCGATCAGCATGTCGGGCCGCCCGTCGCGGTCGAAGTCGCCGAAGGCGACGCCGCAGGAGGGACTTTCGCTTTCGCTTTTGAACACGGTCTCAATGCCGAGTTCGGTCGCCTCGCGGAACTTCCCGCCGCCCTGGTTCACAAACATGCGATTGGGCCCGCCGATCATCACATCCGGCCAACCGTTGCCGGTGAGATCGCCGACCGCCAGCCCCAGCCCGGTGGCGTCGCCTGGAATGGCGTCGGAGAGTTCGAACTTCATGCCGCCGGCGTTCCGAAACAGTAGTGTTTTCCCCTTGCGGAGCGTCGACAGCACCAGCAGATCGAGCAGTCCATCGCCATCGAAATCGAGCACGGCGGCGCTGCGGGAAGTTTCTGGCGTATTTAGCGGTGCGCCGGCTTTGGCGGTGACTTCCTCGAATCGTCCCTCGCCAAGATTATGGTACAGCAGATTCCCACTGCCGAGCCGGCCGTTGTTGGCAACGTACAGGTCAAGCCGGCCGTCATTGTCGAAATCGGCAAACACGCTGCCGGAGGCCCGTCCCAAATGGGCAAACACCTCTGGCTGCGAGCGGACAAACCGGCCTTGGCGATTCAGCAGGAGTTGATTGGGCACCGGACCGGCCGCGCCCCCTTCTCGATAAAACTCCGCCGGCCGATCGGCGAAGGTTCCCGAAAACAAGTCGATCCAACCGTCGCCGTCCACGTCTCCCCATGCCGCCGCGTGCCCCATCATGCCACGCAACGGCTCGTGCAGCCCTGCCTCTTTGGCCACGTCACGAAACACAAACGGCGGATCGGCCGACTGCCCATCACGGCTCCCGCCCGCCGCGAAAACTAGACACAAGATCGTAATGTTGAGGAGTGAAAAACGATTCATGGCTGACGTTCCGATTCGGGAATGTGAATCACCGTCATCGCGCAAGTATCAAACCCCACCCGACCGCGACTGTCGGCGCCGCCTCGGTTGCCGTTCCATGTGACGTAAAGTTTGCTGCCGTCTTCGCTGACCGCTGAGCCAAATGTTCCCAACGGCGTGTACCCATACTGATCTATATAGAAGGGATGCAGGAACGCCAGGATTTTCTTCTTGCGGGTCTTGACGTCGAATTGCACAATCGGCGTGCCGTCGTTTTGGCTGCCGCCGTGCGCGCCGCAGATGTAGTACAAGTAACGCCCGGTGGGATCGACGTCGAGGCTGGTGACGTAGGTCTGAGTGGCAACGGCCGCCTCGCCAATCCGATCGATTTTCTCCGTCTTGGTGTTGAATCGCCAGAGCGTCCCGTCGCCTCTTGTGGAAACCGTGTAGACGAAACCATCAGCCGTCTCCTGCGTCGCCGAACGCATACCGATCTTCCCTGGAATCTGCGTCGGTGGTTTGCCATCGGACGGGTCGTAGCGCATCAGCGGACCCTCGTCCTTGCTGACGTAATAAACACGTCCAGTAGATTTTGCGAAGATCAGGTAACGGTACGGGCCGTCCTCGGCGGTGTGCAGCACCTTGCCTTTGCGAATGTCGTATGCGAAGAACTGGACCGGATCTTCGCGATTGCCCGCCGCTGTTCCTCCGTAGAAAATGAGCCGGTCGGGATCGAGCACGCTGGTGGGGATACAATGTTTTGACACAGGCGCGTATTTAACGATCTCCGTCTTGCTCGTTTTCGGATTATGCCGAATGATCCAATCTCCCTTGTAGTGATATTCGTCGGTGGTGATGCGCGTGCCGCCGCGGTGGGTGGCGAAATACAGGCAGCCGTCGCTTCCCATGTCGATGCGGCTGTGAATCTTGCCCGGTACGTAATGCCCCTCGGCCATCCCCAGCAACTTGTTCACGTCCACCACTGTCCTCAGCCGCTTCGTCGCGGGGTCGTATTCGTAGACAAACGCGTTCCCCTGTGGTTTGCCGTGATCGCCGATGGCCGAGTAGTACTTCCCGTCGGCCGCCAGCGAGTCTCCCCAAACCGACCACGGTTGGCCGAGATACGTCTGTTCGGGGTAGTACATGAAATCGATAGTCGGCGGCGTCTTGGCGATCTCAACGCCTGGCCGAAGTTGCGAGATTGACTTAAGAAACTGCTCCGTGCGATCCGTCACGATGCCCTTGCCGTTTGGCAACGTGGGCGGAAAGGAAAGTTCGGCGGCGCGAGCTTCCATCGCGGGAATTACCAGCAGCAAAGGAATCACAAATCGCCAATTCGTCCACACGTTCTTCATGGCCCACCTCGCAATCGTTCGTTTAGGTGCCTACTATCTGCGGATCCGTTGCAGGGATGTTTCGAACCTGGCTGCTATTAACACAGCATAAACCGGGATTTCCCAGTTGGACCGCGGCCCACGAACACGGCGGGCCAGCAGGGGTGATTGTACCATCTGCCCTCACGCAACAACGACTTTTATCGCGTTTCTGAAGATACCGTACTCGGCTCACGTATCCGTAGACGGCGGCATCGTTTAGGCTTGTCCAGGAATAAGTATCGCGAGGGCGAACGGCTACGTATAATCAGCACTTCGTATCGCTACGACTGAAACTCCCAGTTGTTTCCTACCCCCAAGAACGGCGGTAAAAGTGAAATGGAAGACACCGGTCCAACAACTATCGACTCAACTATTTGCAATGGTCGGCTAGTCGTCACTAGCTCCCAATCGACCTGGGCCTTAATATTCCGCGCGACAATATTATTCCGCGCGACAATATTCCGCGCGACAATATTCCGCGCGACAATATTCCGCGCGACAATATTCCGCGCGACAATATTCCGCGCGATCTTGTTTTGCATCGCCGTCGTCAGTTCAGTTAGTCCGAGCGTCGCGGAAGATGAAGCCGATCGCGTGGGTCACGACTTCTTCGAAAACAAAATCCGTCCCGTCCTCATCAAACGCTGTTTCAAATGTCACGCTGGTGAGAAGCACAAAGGCGAGCTACGACTCGATGGTCGCGACTTATTGCTGCGGGGCGGCCAATCAGGTCGCGTCGTGTTGCCGGGGGATCCAGAAAAAAGCCTGTTGATTCAAGCCATCCGCAGAGTCGACAAAGACCTACAAATGCCACCCGACGACAATGACCAACTCACCGAGGCGGAGATTCAGAGTTTTGTCGAGTGGGTGAAAATCGGCGCGCCGTATCCCGCTGGAACTGGCGATCCGCCCGTGACGCCAAGCGCCGACCTAGCCAAAGCTCGGCTCTTCTGGAGTCTTCAGCCGCTCACAAACGTGGAACCGCCGAAGCTTGAATCACAGAGTTGGACACGTAACCCCATCGATCAATTTGTACTCGCGAAACTTCGTGCTGAGGGAATGCAGCCGTCCGGGCCCGCGGATCGTCGCTCGCTCTTGCGGCGAGTGACTTATGATTTGACCGGTCTGCCACCGACGCCAGCAGAGACAGACGCTTTTCTCGCCGACTCTTCGCCCGATTCGTTTTCCAAAGTGATCGATCGGCTGCTGGATTCGCCACAGTACGGTGCGCATTGGGGGCGGCATTGGTTCGACGTCGCCCGCTACGGCGATACACGCTGGGTCGGTGCTGGCGAGGACCGCCGCTGGCCGTTCGCCTATACCTATCGCGATTGGGTCATCCAGGCTCTCAACGAAGATATGCCCTACGACCGTTTCGTGACGCTGCAACTTGCTGCCGACCAAGTTTCCGACGCTCGACCGGCCGACCAGGCCGCCTTGGGATTTCTGACCGTGGGCCGTTGGTTCACGGGTCAATTGCCCGATGTAATTGACGATCAAATCGATGTGGTCACTCGCGGCTTCCTTGGTATCTCGGCACAATGCGCGCGCTGCCACGATCACAAGTTCGACCCCATTAGCACTCAAGACTATTACTCGATGTACGGGTTGTTCGCGGCCTCGCGGATGCCGGTGGATGGTTCTGGCATTCTTGCCGAACTGCCCGAGGTTTCAGCTCGCCCTGTGGATGCGGCCATGCAGAAAGAGATTTCCGAGCAGCGTGGTGTAGTGGATGAATTCTTGCTGACGCGACTGACGGCCCTGAAAGATGGTTTTCGGACGGCCGAAAAACTGCATCAGTATTTCCTGATCGCTGGCGGCATGCTGGAGAAAAAAGACGACGATATTCGGGCCTTTGCCAAAACGGAAGGGCTCGATGGCCGTTTACTTTTGCAGTGGGTCCGCTTTCTGAAACGATCGGTTCCGCAGCCGGACAAGAAGCCGCACGCCATTTTTGGTCCCTGGCACGCGCTCGCGGCGTTGCCAGAAGCCGACTTCACCGAGCAGGTGGCGGCGGCGATTGAAAAGGTGAAAGCCAACGAGTTGAACCCGCACGTGAAAGAACTGCTTGCTCCTCCCCCAAAATCGTTGGCAGAACTAGTTAAGCGTTACGTCGACCTCTTCATTAAGCACGATGCCACGGATGCTTCCAGCGATCCCGACCAAGAAATGTTGCGGCAGGTTCTGCGGGGCAACGATAGCCCAGTGCAGGTGCGGATGAACGAACTAGGGCAGTTTCTCTCCGCAGATGAAATGAAACAGTTGAGTGAAATGAGGCGGAAGATTCTCGCAAAACTGGCGACGATTTCAGAACGCGCCGATCAATTTCTAACTTATCAACACGAAGCCGCACCACTGCTCGCGGAGATAAACGACTTCCTTCGAGAGCGCCGTGTTGTGGCGGCAGCCGATGTTCGCTCGCCGGAGAAGATTGCCAGTTACCTGTTGACGGCACACGAGGCGAAGGAGCTGGGTACCAGACCATTTAGACTTCTCGCCAAATCGCGGCAGCTCAGCCAACCACTGCTCCATCGCTGGGTCGACTATTTGAAATTACAGGCGGAAGCGAACGATCCAGTCTTCGCCGCCTGGCGTGCTTTTGCCGCCGTTGAAGACAAGGATTTCGCTGTCCAATCGAAGCAACTCACCGAACAATCGCGGCAAGCGACAGCGAATAAGGCCGTAGCAACTGCCT
>JBLHLE010000505.1:0-5928 GCA_047620805.1 Pirellulaceae bacterium | reverse complement strand
CTTGGCTTGTTCGGCGTCGTTGCTGTAGCGCAGCCGCCGTCCAGTATCAATGAAAACTTGCAGCCGCGAAATGGCTTGCCGGTCGGAGGGACGACTCCTGCTCCGCTCGGTAACGGGTCCGCTGCTGTTAGGGATCCGGTCACGGGTGATCGAACGCCGATATTCGGCAACGGCTCAGTCGGTCCGGCACCGATCATCGGCTCAAATCCAGCAGTTAACTCGAATCGAGGGAGTGTAAACCTTGCGAATCCTGCTGTTAACAACAGCGGTCCATTAAATAACAACTCGGTGGCTCCCTTGACCAATACGTCGGGACCGCGTCCGCTCGAACCAACTTTGGCTCCCGGTGCCGCATCGAATCAGCCGATTCGCGCCCGAGTTACAAAGGGGACGGGCACGCTGCCGAACGATCAAAACCAACAATGGCGGGAGTATGACATTCGGCCATACACTTCGAAAGTCACCACGACCAACAAGCCCGAGCAAGCGATCGTCGATTGGATTCTGAGAGATACGGGAACTGAGACTTGGTTCTCGGATACTTTGAGCTTAATGCATGCCGACCGCGAAACGCTGACGGTCTACCACACGCCCGAAATGCATTCCTTGGTCGAAGGGATTGTGAATCGTTTTGTGAGTAGCCAGGCCGAGTCCCACGCGCTTTCATTGCGATTGCTCACGGTGAACAGTCCGAACTGGAGAACGCGAGCGATGCCATTGATGCGAGCGGTCGACGTTCAGTCACCTGGTGTGGAAGCTTGGTTGCTGAGCAAAGAGAGTGCGGCAGTCTTGTTGTCGAGTTTGCGCAAGCGGTCTGACTATCAGGAGCACAACTCCCCCAATCTCATTCTTCACAATGGTCAATCGCATACGATAACGCGGACTCGTCCTCGCAGTTACATGAAGTCTGTGAATTGGCAGCCGACGCCGCAAATGGAAATGTCTCAGATTGAGGAAGGCTATTCCGTTGAGATTAGTCCCCTCTATTCGCTCGACAACCGCATAATCGATGCCGTGATTAAGTGCCATATCGATCAAGTTGAACAGCTGGTTCCGATAACATTGGAGGCAACGGGCGCGACGGGAATTGCTCAGCGATTCCAGGTTCAGGTTCCCCAGGTAGTCAGCTGGCGATTGCACGAGCGATTTCGTTGGCCAGCCGACCAGGTTTTGTTGCTGAGCTGTGGCGTTGTCGCCAGTCCCGGACCGGAAAAAAGCAATCCGTTCGGGTTCCCAACCAATCTGTTTTCTGGTGCGAAGGGACGATCGGACGCGATTCTGATGATCGAGAGCAAGGGGAAAGTAGATCAGCAGTTGCCCAATCAAGATCGCTCGGCGCGGCAGGTCAATCCTCAGTACCGCGGTCGTTATTAAGCCGGCTGGCATGGTGGTGTGCTTGAGGCGGAGCACACTCCGAACGGTTGAAATCGCGTTGAAATCGCGTTTTGTCGACCTGATCACGAAGATATTGGCGGGCATCGCGCCCTCTGCGGACTCGACGCGAACCGAAACGGCATTTAGAATGGCTTAATTGTACACGCCGCCACTCGACTGAGACGATTTGCACGCGAGTGGTGAGATGCCTTCCAAGCCTCAACTCTTTCATTCTTCGAGTATGTAAGCTCATGTCGCGCCGAGTTGTGATCACGGGTGTGGGGGTGATTAGCCCCTTCGGAAATTCGCCGGATAGTTTGTGGGACGCTCTGCGCAGTGGACGGTCCGGTATCGCGGCGATTGAGGCGCTCCCCGTCGACCACCTGCCTACTAAGTTTGGTGCCGAAGCTCGAGACTTTACTGGCCACATCAACGACTTTGGCGATCTTGAAAAAGATCTGGTCCGTCCAATTAAACGCGGCTCGCGACTCATGTGTCGGGAGATTCAAATGGGCGTTGCCTCTGCTCAGCACGCTTTGCAATCCGCTGGCCTGAAGATCGGTGGTTATGATCCGGAACGAACAGGCGTCTGTTTCGGATCCGACTACATCGCCACGATGCCCGATGAATATGCAGACGGCATTAAGGAATGCATCGAGAATGAAGAATTCGATTTCACTCGATGGGGCGGTGAAGGATTGCCGAAAGTTCCACCCCTGTGGTTGTTGAAGTATTTGCCCAATATGCCAGCCAGTCATATCGCGATCTACAACGATTTGCGGGGGCCCAGCAACTCAATCACACATCGCGAGGCGAGCGCCAATCTTTCGCTTGGCGAAGCATTTGCGACGATTGCTCGTGGCAAAGCGGATACGATAGTCGCGGGAGCTACCGGTACCCGCATCCATCCGCTTCGCACAGTCCATATGATTCTTCAAGAACAGCTTGCCGAAGGTGACGATCCTGCGACGCTATCCCGGCCATTTGATAGCAACCGTACTGGAATGGTAATTGGCGAGGGAGCGGGCGCGGTAATTCTCGAAGAACTCGAGCAAGCAAAAAAACGCCGGGCTACAATTTATGGCGAAATTTTTGGGGCCGGGTCGTCCACTGTTCGCGATCTAGACGGAGTCGCCGATATTCGTACTGCCATTAAGAATACGCTCGTCAGCACCCTTCGCAGTGCCGGCTGGTCCGCTAAAGATGTCGGGCACGTTAGCGCACATGGTTTGGGGGCGACTTCGAGTGATCAGCAAGAGGCCGAGGGCATCGCGGATGTTTTTGGCGCGGAGAAAATCCCTGTCGCTGCCGCCAAGGGGGCGACTGGTAATTTGGGGGCAGGCAGTGGGGTAATCGAATTGGTGGTCAGTTTGCGTGCCCTTCAGGAGGGTGCTCTCTATCCTTCGCTAAATTGCGACAACCCCGACCCTAAATGTCCGATTTATGTTGCGGCTAACGGCGATACGCCGGCCGGAACTCGATTCCTTAGCGTCAGCGTAACGCCGCAAGGTCAGGCGTCGGGGATTGCGGTCGGCCTTTTTGAGGAGTAACTCGCCTGGTGCTCGAGAATCTCAACTCGCTCATCTTTCCGATTGCAAATGCCCTATCTTAATATTTCAGCGGGTTTCGAGAATCCAAAGCACGTTTAGCTGTGCTAATGCAAGCTAAAGTTTGCTGCAATATCGTTATAATCGTTACGAGGTCAGGAATAGGTCTAGTTGACACTATTGGTCCCCGCCGATATTCTTACCGGTTTAAGATTACCACTAAGTATTGTCGATAGAACGATTTTCGAGCGATTGCAGTCATTGTCGATGTTCGACTTGTGTGATCCTTGGCAGTGACGGCTAGCAGTGTGAACACTGACGACGGGAATGAGACATGGCCGGTATTGAATTACAGGGTGTGTCAAAGGTTTATCCCGGCGATGTGGTTGGATTGCAAACGCTTGATTTAGTTGTTAGCGATCGTGAGTTACTTGTGATAGTCGGTCCCAGTGGGAGCGGCAAAAGCACTTTGTTGCGACTGATCGCTGGATTGGATGACGTATCCGCAGGTGGAGTCGTTATCGGTGACCAGTTGGTCAACGGTAAGTCGCCACGTTCTCGAAACATCGCCATGGTGTTTCAGGAGGATGCGTTGTACCCACACCTTTCGGTGTACGACAACATGGTATTTGGATTGGAGCTGCGTTATGCAAGCGGATGGTTGAACCGGCTTGGTTCGAGGTTGTTAGGTAACTCTGGAAAAGTGTTGGCCGATCAGCTGAGAATTGCCAAACAAGTCGAGCTTTCGGCACGGCTACTTCGGATCGAAGATCTGTTGGACCGAATGCCGTGGCAACTGTCGGGAGGTGAGCGACAACGTGTCGCCTTCGGCAGAGCAATCGTCCGCCAACCGGCGGCGTTTTTGTTGGATGAACCATTTTCCAACTTGGACGCACCACTGAGAGTGCAGATGCGTTTTCAGTGGAAGCGGGTTCAGCGGCAGGCGGAAACGACTTGTTTGTGGGTTACCCACGACCAAGAAGAAGCGATGGCGTTAGGTGACCGAGTGGCCGTGATGTCGGCCGGGCGGTTGCAACAGTTGGGGACTCCCCAGGAGGTGTATTACAGACCAAAGAATCAGTTTGTGGCGAGTTTTATCGGGTCGCCCCCGATGAATTTGGTGACGGCCAAAGTGCGCGGTGAGTCGCCTCGTTATTTTGCTCAAATTGGCTCAGTTAAATTTCCGTTGCCGGTTAGTGCTGTGGCTGGTCGACAGTTTGAAGAGGTCGTTATCGGGATTCGTCCCGAGCACTTAACGGTTGTTGGTGCGGAAGCGATCGACTGTCGGGACGAGCTAGGGGAAGGCCAGTTGCAAACAGAGCAAATGCAACTCGGTCACCTGCGAGCAACTGCAGTGGATGTTCAATGGCTGGGTGATTTCAAATTGGTTGACGTCGAATTGACTGTGGATGAAGTTGTGGCGTCATGGGTCGTAAAGTTGCCAGCGGACGCGAAGATTCAGCGTGGCGACGATGTGGCCCTCCAGGTTTTAGGCAATCGAGTTAACTGGTTTGACGCAGTAACAGGGGAAAACCTCTCGCTGTGTTAATAGGCGGGTGAAAAGCCCAAGGCATCGGAAAGCGGAAAAAGATGAATCCAAACGAGATGTTGCGAATTGTAGATTCGCTCCACCGCGATAAAAACATCGACAAGGAAATTGTGTTTCAGGCAATTGAAGCGGCCTACGCTTCGGCTGCCCGCAGGCACTACGGTGAAGAAGCGGAGATTCAGGTAACGATTAGCCGAGAGGACGGTCAGTTTCACGCTGTGTGCGACGGACAAGTACTCGATGACGAGTTGATTGGTCGGGTCGGTGCCCAAACCGCCAAACAAGTTATCATTCAAAAAATCCGCGAAGCCGAACGAGATGCGCTGATCGACGAGTACGTCGAGCAGATTGGGGAGATGATTAGCGGCGTGGTTCAACGCAGCGACGGAGCCGCCACTACCGTGCAGTTGGCCACAAATGTCGAAGCTATTTTGCCTCGTAGCGAACAAATTCCGGGTGAATCGCATCATCCTAACGAGCGTGTTCGCGCGATCGTGATCGAAGTTAAGCCGCAAGGTAGTCGAGTCAAGGTCGTGCTCAGCCGCACGCGTCCACAACTGGTTCGGCGATTGTTTGAAGAGGAAATTCCGGAAATCACGGAAGGTGTCATCAGTGTCAACGCAATTGCCCGCGAGCCTGGATACCGCAGTAAAGTCGCGGTGAGCAGTACTGACCAACGCGTTGATTGCGTTGGAGCGTGCGTTGGTGTCCGCGGAAATCGAATTAAGACTATCGTCGATGAGCTTTCCAGTGAGCGAATTGATATCGTCCGCTGGAGCGACGACGCCGAACAACTGATCCCCAATGCGTTGCAGCCCGCTGAAGTCGATCAAGTGCTTTTGTGTGACATGATCGGTCGAGCAATTGTCTTGGTCCGCGAGGATCAACTGTCGCTGGCGATTGGAAAACGCGGACAGAATGTGCGTTTGGCCAGCAAGTTGTGCGGCTGGGATATTGAGATAATGACCGCCGGCGAATTGGACGAGCAAATCGATCGCGCCATCATGGGGTACAGTGCGCTCGAAGGCGTCGATGAAGAGCTCGCTCAACGGTTGGTTGAGCAGGGGTACCTGTCCTATGACGACCTCTCAGTCATCGAGCCAGATGCTCTGATGGAGATGGGCGGTTTGACGGAAGAACAAGCGACTAGTATCGCCGATCAGGCTGAGAAACTTGCCGAGGAAGCCGAGCAAGCTGCTTCCCGGCATCGCCGAGAACAACGCGAGTCTCGTCAGCAGGCGGAAGCCGAAGAGCGAGCGGCAGTGAAAGAAGCTAAGGCTGCTGAGGCCAAGGCCGCAGCAGAGTCGCCGGAAGCAGAGTCGCCGGAAGCAGAGTCAGAGTCAGAGTCGGCGGCAGCAGAAACAGAGTCAGAGTCAGAGTCGGCGGAAACAGAAACAGAGTCAGAGTCGGCGGCAGAGTCAGAAACAGAGTCAGAAACAGAGTCAGAAACAGAGTCAG
>JBLHLE010000504.1:0-5931 GCA_047620805.1 Pirellulaceae bacterium | reverse complement strand
CTCCCGACAGCCAAAACAGCCTTTGCGATTGCAGTTTCGGCAAGACCGTTCACTTGTCACCGACCCGCAGCTATGACCTTGTCTTTACCCAAGTTTTTCGTTCGTTTAATTAACCGTTAGCCAAAGAAGAATGCCGAAGAAAGTTAGCCACTCGTTAGATGACCGACGGCATTCTTTGGCGGCGTACGCGCGTACGCTGCCAGAAATCGCCGCCAGCAGTATTCATACGTCAACGCGTTATCGCAGCGTTATCATTGGCATTCATCAACGATTGCTGATATGATTCCAGCGCTGGATACATCTGAATGCAACGAATTTCTAACGCGTCTGCAGGAGTGCGACATGAAGAAGCAACTCGGTATTGTGTTTGGCCTCTGTCTCTGTCTCTGTCTCTGCCTCTGCCTCTGCCTCTGTCTCTGTCTCTGTCTCTGTCTCCTGCTCGGCGGCACAGCGGTGTTGGGGCAAACCGAACCCGCAGTGAAGCATCATCACGGCGAGGTTTTCTTCACCATTCGCTCGGTCGCCAACGGTAACTGGTCCAGCGCAAAAACATGGGAGCCCGCGCGAGTTCCCAAAGACGGCGACCGCGTGTTGGTGTCGCGCGAGACGCAGTTAACCTACGACGTGAAGAGCGAAGCTAAGTTGCGACTGTTGCAAATCGTCGGCAAACTGACGTTCGCTCGCGACCGCGACACGCTGCTCAACGTCGGTGTGTTAAAAGTACAAAACAGTACGGTTTGTTCGGAGAGTGGTTTCGCCTGCGACTTTCATGGCGTGAATGCGGCGGGAGAACCGCTGTCAGCGCCCGCTGGGCAATTGCCGACTCTGGAAGTAGGCACACTGGACAACCCTATTCCAGCCGCGTACACCGCGCGGATTCGTTTGCACTATTTCGAAGGCATGGACAAGAAAGATGCCCCGGCGATCGCTTGCTGTTCGGCGAGAATGGATTTTCACGGGGCTGCGATGAGCCGCACTTGGGTTGATCTAGGGGCGGATGCCAAGCCTGGTGATCGGCAGGTTGTGTTATCTCAAGAAGTTACTGGCTGGTCAGTCGGCGACGAAGTGATTGTCACGGGAACGAAACGGACGTTCTACGATCATGGCGTTCCGCGCAACGAACCGAAAGCGGTCACGACTGAATCTCGCCGAGTGACAAAAATCGATGGCAACACAATCGAACTCGACCAACCATTGGTTAATGAACACGCTGGCAGCGGTGATTATCGCAGCGAGGTGGCCAACCTATCGCGGAATGTTATCATCGAAAGCGCCGATCCCGCTGGCGTTCGCGGTCACACGATTTATCACACGTATAGCCAGGGGAGCATCAGCCACGCGCGTTTTGCGCACCTCGGTAAAGAGGGCGTCTTGGGTCGCTATTCGATTCACTTTCATCTGGTCGGCAACACGATGCGAGGCAGCAGTGTCGTCGGCGCCGCAATCGTCGATTCCCACAACCGCTGGATTACGATCCATGGTACCAACCATATGGTCGTGCGAGATTGCGTCGGCTACAAATCCGTCGGGCACGGGTTTTTTCTCGAAGACGGCACCGAAGTCTACAACGTGCTCGATCGCAACCTTGGCGTGCAAGCCTACGGCGGAGCGAAGCTGCCGGATCAAGTACTCCCCTTCGACCCCAACGACGGTGGCGCCTTCTGGTGGGCCAACGGTCGCAACACGATCGTTCGCAACACCGCCTGCGAAAACAACAAGTACGGCTATCGCTACGACAGCCAACGGCGGAGCAATTTCGACAGCACGCTGGCGGTGATGATGCCCGATGGAAAAGAGCGCGAAGTCGATATTCGCACCATTCCATTTTATCGATTTGAAGACAACGAAACTCACACGGAAGGTTTGTATGGCGTTGCGATTTCCGGTACCGACTTGGCGAGCCCAGATAAACGTCACCCACATATCGTCAAGAATCTGACAATTTGGAACGTGCACTATGCACTGCGTCCGCACGTCCCAAAGATGTGGATCGAGAATCTGAAAATCAACCACGCGACCTACGGCATCTATCGCCCGGAACTGGATCACCACGTCTATCGCAATATTTACTTGACGCGACTCTCAGCGCGGGCGTTGGGAAGGGCAGGGGGCGCGGACGGACACGGCGCGGGAACACCAGCCATTCAACACGGGCCTTTCAGCTACGAAAACGTGATGCTTGAGAACATTCGCACACATGACCCGCTGATTTGCCTGAATACGATGTCGCCATCACACCCGCAGGAAGGTCACTTCCGCAACATCGTTTTTAAAGAAGCGACGTCGCAGAGCCAAGTGGTAGACGACATGGTCCCCGCCACAACGCCACTAAAACTTCAACAACCGATCTCGTATTATTTTCACGACTTTCCCAACAAAGGCGAGACATCAAAAGTCGTCAGCATAAAGTTTCCAGAGCAGATGAAGGACGGTAAATACGATTCGCTGGAGGGATTTACTGGAACTAACGCGCGCATTGCGTCGGTGAGTAACGTCGAGTTTCCTCAGGTGCTCAATCCAGTCGACGATCTTCCTCCAGCGACAACGGTGACATATCCACCTGCGGGCGCGTCGCTCAAGTTAACCGACGGAACGCTCATCGTTCGCGGTACGACGACTGATAACGTCAAGACAAGTCGAGTTATCATCAACGGCGTGGCGGCCCAAGATGTCGACTACAACTTCCACCAATGGTCGGCGCGCTTAACCGGAATCAAACCCGGTAGCCTGACAATCACCGCCACGGCTGAAGACGCAGCGGGCAACGTCGAGCAGACTCCGCATACGTTTAAGGTTTCGGTCAAATAGACGTTCAAAGCGAGTTGACGCATAGTCGCCTTCGGCTCCGCCCGAATTGCGTTCTTTGCAGGCGAGTTACCTGCCCCACTCAGTTCGCTTTTGGGCTGGCGATTTATCGACTGCCCAAAAAGGACTGAGGAGGGGAGGTCGACGTCTCAGCGTCGGGTGGGGCTCTTGTAGCGCGAATCCTCGCAGGTTCCAACGATCACTTCATGCCAAACTCTTGTTTGATGAATTCGAAACAGGAAAGCCGCGTTCCGCCGCCGAGTACATCTTTAACGGCATACACTTCGCAGCGGATGCCGAGCTTGTCCATCTTCTCCTTCAGCAGCTTACCGAACAACGGATGATGAATATCTGGTTTCGCATCCATGGCCATGCCGTAGCTGAGAACGGCGGGAGCGTCATCCTTCGTCAAGAAGTTGATTGGTGAAATACTCTCAAACAGCTCGTACTTCTCTTTCGGCAGATCGTCCAACTTGTTGAGATCCGCATCGTACAGCTGGAACAGGGCGGAATGCTGATACACATTCGCGTCTGGAAACATGTCGCGAATGAATCGTGGATCATAAGACGTTTGCCCGCCCGAAACATACATGCATGTCAGTCGAGTTGACTGTCGTAACACGGCATCTTCGTTGTCGGGATCTGCCAAATCGTCGTGGAATCCAAGCCACAGAGAAATACCAGCTCCTGCCGAACCACCGGTCGCTGCCAGACGAGTCGGATCGACGTTCCATTGTTTCGCATTGTGGCGAATGAATTGAATCGCTCGCGCCGAATCTAACATTTGAGCCGGCGCGATCGCCTCGTCGGTTAAACGGTAGGTGATCGCGACGACCGAGATCCCCGCGTCGAGGCATTGCTGCAACAGCGAGCCGCTAACGCTCTTGTTCCCGCCGCGAAAACCGCCGCCATGAATACTCACCAAAACCGGCGTTGGCTTATCGGACTTGGCAAGCCACACGTCCATCAAATTGCGCGCCGCCGGACCGTACTTGAGATCTGGGTGAGTTGGTTTGACAGACGCTCGACTTCTCGAGCGAGTTGCCGAGGATTGCACTGCCTTGCGTTGCTCCGGCGTTAATAGTGATTCGACGTCGGCTCGAGCCTTGGCGATCAATGCGAATCGCGTTTTCCGAATTTTATTGATTTCGGCCTTCTGCTCCGCGGTAATTTTGACGGCAGCCTCCACTGCTTCCCGCGCTTCGTTACCGCTCTTTCCCGCAGCGCGTGCTGCCTTGATGGCTTCTTGTCGAGCGGTTCGCTGTTCACGGGTATAAATCTCGCCAAGCTGTTGTTGAAGTTTGCGCGTACTTGCAAGCAACCCTTCTCGCAATGCAGCGATCTGAGTTCGCTGTTCAGCGGTGAGTTCAACTCCAGCTGGTTCAAAAATGCCGTCTGGAGAATTCCGCGATCGTTCTTGTGCAACAAGTGGGCCAGCGAGCCAGACGATTGACTGACTGACGATTATCACACTGACAATTGTGAGAACGGCTAATGTACGCATTGCTCCACTCCAGTGACGAATTCTATTGCTAGGTAGGTGTCTGAAAAAATCGGCTAATCCGATAAACGAGAACATCCGCTGTCGAAACTCAATCGACTTCCCAAACTTTCACCGACTTGTCGCCGGCGCCGGCTGCGAGCAACTTGCCGTCGGCGGAAAACGCGACGGACAGGACTTCTCCGGTGTGCTGGTGTTGCCCGATCGCATTGCCGGTATCGACGTTCCATATTTTGACGAATCCACCTCGGTTCCAATCGCCAGAGCCGGATGCAAACGCCTTGCTGTCGGGCGAAAAAGCCACGGACCAGACGTCGCCTTTGTGACCTTGAAAGGACAATCGTTCCTGCCAAGAAGTCGTGTCCCATACCTTGATCATGCCGTAGCGAATTCCAGCGGCAATATACTTTCCATCAGGTGAAACCGCGATGCTGCGAACCTCGGCGTTGGTTGCCCGCATCGAATGCAGCACCTTGCCCGACGGAATTGACCAGACGTTGACCGTCCCATCCGAACTGCCCGAAACAAGCCAAGCGCCGTCGGGACCAAAGCCGATAGAATTGACCCACGACTTATGTCCGGCCAATGTTCTGGTTAATTTACCACTGGTCGCATCCCACAGTTTTATTGTGCAGTCGACGCTGGCAGTTGCCAGGATTCGATCGTCGGGACTGTACGCAACACTCATTACCGCCCCGCGGTGGCCCGCGAGTTTGTGCAACAATTTGGCAGACCGAGCGTCCCATATTCTGGCGGTGTGGTCATAGCTGCCAGTTGCCAGTAGTTTCCCGTGCGAGTTAAACCGAGCTGACATGACATAGTCTTCATGACCAGTGAATCGTTGCAGTTCCTTTCCCGTTTGACAGTCCAGAATACGGGCGTCGTTATCTGCGCTGCCCGTCGCCAGCTGTCGATTCTGGGGATTAAAGGCGACGGCACCGACCCAGCCACCAAGCTTGTGCGAGAGCAGGGCGTCGCTGCGTTGACTTGGGGGCGGTGGCATAAGGTGCCCCCAGGAAAGCAAATGCGGATCTTTGGGAAGCGGGTCCGCCGGTTTCAAAAACCCTGCCATCACTAACGTCCCGACGTGGAAATAGATCGCGTCGGCGTCAGATGCAGAGCCGGGGAAGTGGCCGAATCCTCCGTCGTCGTTGAAGCACGACAGCGACCAACGGGCAGCTCGCTGAACGGCCGCCCGACAGTCTTCGCGGCCGCGACCTTCATGTACAAGTGAAAAGACGGCGTCGAACGTGGCATGTCGATCGCGGGAAGGCAGATTCAACAGCCAGCTACCATCGGATTTCTGATCGCGAAGAATGCGAGCAACCATTTCGTGCGACTTGGGAGTTTCTTCGCCGACCAGCCGATAATAGTGAGAAGCGTGGAACGTAGCCGCAATGTGATCGTTGAGGTAACCGGATTCGTCCTGAACCATCAACGCGCGAATACCACGATCGGCCGCCTCCGGAATCGGTTTCCCCATACACAGATAGGCCAGCGGGAAGAAGCTAGTTGAATAGGGTGGCAGTGATTTGTAATCCGCTTTCAGAATCTCTTCAAAAATCGGCAAGGGGTCGTACAGCGGCTTGGCCTGCAGAGCGTGCAAGGCGACGAGTCCCTGCGTC
>JBLHLE010000503.1:0-5937 GCA_047620805.1 Pirellulaceae bacterium | reverse complement strand
GTCCGTTCCGCCAAATTTGCGTCGCCTGAACGACGTCGCATTTTCGGGCGACGGCGAACCAACAACGTACAAAAACTTTGACGAGATTGTAGAACTCTGTGCGGAACTGAAAAGCAAGCACGAACTAGACGAGACAAAGATGGTGTTGATCACCAACGCCAGCATGTTTCATCGCCAGCCTGTTAAGCGGGGACTCGAAGTACTCGATCAAAATCAGGGAGAAGTTTGGGCTAAGCTCGAAGCGGGCACGGAGGAGTATTTCAAGATCGTCGATCGCACCCCGATCCCGTTTCAACAAATCCTCGACAATATCACCTCCGCGTCAAAAATTCGCCCGCTAGTGATCCAGTCTCTGTTTATGCGGATCGATACCGCGCCGCCGAGCGGAGAAGAACTTGGACAATACTGCGAACGACTCAATGAAATTCAAAGCGCCGGGGGCCAAATCAAACTCGTCCAAATTTACACGATAGCGCGGCGGCCGACCGAAAGCTACGTTCACATGCTAGAAGACAGTGAAGTCGATCAAATCGTAGACCTGGTTCGCCAATCAACGGGCTTGGAAACCATTGCCTTCTACGGTTCCTCGGACTACTAATCGCTCCCCGACTCGCCATTCAATTTCAACTCGCCATTCAATTTCAACTCGCCGAACTGTCGAAGCCAGAAAAGTGACCGGTATGAACTCGGAATCCAAAAGTGAAATGAATCCTAGGACCTTGATTTGGATTCTAATGGGGGCGCTTCTTCTCTGGTGCACTTGGCAAGCGATTGGCACATTCACTTCTGCCACCAATCAGCGGGTTCCTGTCAACATCGCGATTCTCAAACCTGTTATCGTTTCAGTGGTCACAATTTTCTTTCTCGGCGGCTGGCTTTTGCTGTTAAAAATGCGAGATTCAAGAATTGCTCGCGAACAGGCGGAAGACGAGGAAGAACGACCATACGACGGCGATTAACTTGCCTTCTCCCCAATCAATTTGACTACCAAATCCGATTTGGCCAGTAATTCTGAGATTCTAATTCGTTCTTCGGTTTCGATGTTGAGTCGGCAAGATTGTGGGGATACGCTATAAGTCTTGCCTGGGTTCGATCAATCTGCCCCTCAATCCAAGACCGGAGTTTCACCATGCTGCGTGCGTCAACTTTGTTATTAGCTCTGCTCCTTGTGCCACATGCGATCTTTGCAGACGAGCCGAAACCACTCCGCGTGGGGGTCATCGGACTCGATACATCGCACGCGATTGCATTTACGAAAACGCTCAATGACCCCAGTGACGAATTCGCTTGTCGGGTCGTGGCGGCGTATCCACACGGCAGCAAAGATATTGTTTCCAGCGCCAGCCGGATTCCAAAGTACACCGAGCAAATGAAAGGGATGGGAGTCGAAATCTGCGCATCGATTGACGACTTGCTCAGCAAGGTCGATGTCGTTTTGCTGGAAACGAATGATGGTCGGCCGCACTTGGAACAAGCCGCGCTAGTCATCAAGGCGGGAAAGCCTCTGTTCGTCGACAAACCGATAGCAGCTTCATTAGTCGATGCGGTCGCCATATTCGAGTATGCCAAGCGCCACAAGGTTCCCGTCTTCTCTAGTTCGTCACTCCGCTTCTCGTCCGGCGCGCAAGCGATTCGCAACGGCTCGATTGGCGAAGTAACGGGATGCGATGCTTACAGCCCTGCATCGCTGGAGAAGACTCACCCCGACCTCTTCTGGTATGGGATTCACGGCGTGGAAAGTTTATTCACTGTGATGGGCGCGGGTTGCCAATCCGTATCGCGCACGCATACCGACAATTACGATGTGGTTGTTGGACGTTGGTCCGGCGACCGGATCGGGACGTTTCGAGGCATTCGCCACGGCGGTTCCGGCTACGGCGGAACTGCCTTCGGAACCAAAGGGGTACAAGCCATAGGAAAATACGAAGGCTACAATCCACTGCTTGCGGAAATCGTGAAGTTCTTCCGCTCGGGTAAACCGCCCGTCTCCGAACAGGAAACTTTGGAAATCTACGCTTTCATGCACGCGGCAGACGATAGCAAAGCAAAAGACGGTAAAGCTATCTCGATCGCCGACTCTTTGGAATCGGCCAGAAAGCAAGCTAACGCGCGGCTTAACGAATTGGGCCTGGACTAAGGAAGACAGCTCGCGTTAGGAAACGATGCCACCGAGCCGCCTCACTCGCGGATCACACGACGAACCGCAGCTCACGCATACTACTCGCAGTAAACTTATTCGCCGAATGACAAATCGCAGCGGTGAACAAATCGCAGCGGTGAACAAATCGACTTGATTGAACCCTCTAAATACAAGTGCCAACGAATATGCTCAAACACTTAATGCGCTGCGTTATCGTTGCGTTGACTGTTAGCTCGATGACGCTGGCTCAGGATAACATACAGGAACGCCCTCAGGTCCCCGACGATTCACCGCGAATAACACCCACGGTACGTCTGCTGCAAAAATGCCTCCCCGCCTTTGTTTCGATTCGCACGTTTCACAAAGGGAAAGAGCCGAAGCAATGGAAAATCAACGTCGGGGCCGGAGCCCTCATTCATCCCGACGGCTATATTTTGACCAACGACCACGTCGTCGCGAGTGCCGACCGCGGCGAAGTGATATTCTCCGACCATCGAGTTATGCGTTATAGCATCGTTGCCACCCTCCCGTCGGAAGATCTTGCCATCATCAAGATCGTGGGCGACAAACCATTTCCGACTATACCCCTAGGCCGCAGCAACGACCTGCTACTTGGCGAACCGGTGATTGCGTTAGGAACGCCTGCTGGCCTGATTCATACGGCGTCGCGAGGAGTCATTAGCGGGCTTTCTCGAAGCACCAAAACGGAACACGCTTTCTTGCCCCACATGATTCAAATCGATGCCGCCGTAAGTGGCGGTAGTTCAGGTGGGCCCGTCATCAATGCCGAGGGCAAACTGATCGGCGTCGTGACCTCCCAAAACAAGGACGGCGAAAACCTTGGCTTCGCCATCGGCGTTGATCGCATCCGGGAAGTCCTACCTAAGATCATTAGCGCCGAACTTCGCTACGGTGTGGCCATCGGTTTTAACGTCGACATGTTCGACTCGCCAAGTATCACGAAAGTCAAACCCGCTTCTCCAGCCGCCTTCTCCGGAATGGAGGTCGGCGACATTTTGAAAACCATCAATGGCCGATCAATATCAAGCGGTTTAGACGCCCAACTTGCATTGGTCGACGTCAAAGCGAACACCCCTTTAAAAGTCGAGTACATTCGCGGACAAGCGACGACCACTACAGAACTTAAACTCACGGAAATCCCCTTCCAAGTCGGCGTCGAACTCAACGCTGCCAAAAATGGAATCTGGGTCGAAGGGTATCGAGGGCAATGGAATCAGCTTCCCGAATTCGACAAGTTAAAACCAATGAAAACCGGTGCGTCTCCGCAAATCGACCTTTCCTTGATCCCCGGCGAAATCGACTTCGTAGCGTTGCGATTCCGCGGCTTTGTGAAACTACCGAAAGACGGCCTCTACACGTTCTACACGACGTCTGACGACGGTAGCTCACTACGCATTGGAAACGAACTGGTCGTCGACAATGACGGAAACCATGCCGCCATCGAAGTAGCGGGTATGGCGCGACTCAAGGCAGGCTACCATGCAATCGAAGTGCAGTTTTTTGAAGGATCGGGACACCAAGAACTGAGAGTCTCGTTCTCCGGTCCGGATTTGCCCAAACAACAGATCCCTCCCAACTCATTGTTCATTACCCCGGAACAGAAACCCAAAGACGTGGACACCAAACCCACTGACCCTGCTGCCAGTGACCCGAAAGCCAGTGAGAAAAATGCCAACGAATCGGATGGTGCCACTACAAAGGACGCCGCTACAAAGGACGCCGCTACAAAGGACGCCGCTACAAAGGACGACGTTGAACCGGAAGGCCAAGCAAGCCAGTCATAACAGTCCTGCGAATGTGATAGGTGCGAGGGGGCCGCTGGCGAATGTATTTCCACTGCATGAATAATCCGGATTAAATCGCGGAGGGAGTAAATTGGTGACAAGGATTTGTTAACCAATTCCCTCGAAAGTCACATCGAACGAAGAGTACGAAATGCAGTGGAATCTCGCGGACAAACATGTCCTGGTTACTGGCGGTGGAGGTGGAATTGGAGCTGCAATTGCTGCGGCGTTCAGCGACCAAGGCTGCCAGGTTATCGCCACCGGCTTGCACCAAGGGGAAGTCGACGGAATCCGGCAGCTCAACTCAAACATTCGTGCCGACGTGCTGGATGTGAGTAGCGATCAATCGGTTGCAAACCTTATTGGCAGCCTCGATGAACTCGACGTCTTAGTCAACTGCGCGGGTATCATTGCCCGCGGCGCAGAGTTCGACATGGACGCGTTCCAACGTGTCGTTGACGTCAATCTGCACGGCACGATGCGTATGTGCACCGGTTGCCAGCCGCTACTCGCGAAACGAGGCGGTTGCATTGTCAATATTGCCTCAATGCTCACATATTTCGGCAGCGCTTTCGCGCCCGCCTACAGCGCCAGCAAAGGCGGTGTCGGACAACTGACCAAGTCGCTCGCAATCGCCTGGGCGAGCGAAGACATCCGAGTAAACGCCGTCGCTCCCGGTTGGATAAAAACCGAATTGACTCGCCCCTTATACGAAAGCGATGAACGTAGCGCTGGCTTGCTCGAACGTACTCCGATGGGTCGCTGGGGAGAATCGACAGATGTCGCCGGAACAGTCCTGTTTCTCGCCAGCAGCGCCGCCAAATTCATAACGGGTGCGATTATTCCAGTCGACGGCGGTTACTCCGCCAGTTAATTCCGTCAGTTAATTCCGCCACTCCACAGGACGCATACGATGATTCCCGAACTCGCAATTGAAGCCATGCCGACGGACGAACGTCTATGGGTGCCGCAGGCGGACAACGTTTGGTTCCGTCCGCTGCTACTAAACCAGGTAAATGGTGAGTGGGTGAATCTGCTCAAAGTTCGTCGCGCGGGAATGCTCAGCCGTCATCGTCATCCTGCTCCCGTTCACGGCTACGTGATCAAAGGTTCCTGGCGTTACTTGGAGCACGACTGGATCGCTAAAGAAGGCATGTATGTTTTCGAACCTCCGGGGGAAGTTCACACTTTGGTCGTCGACGACGGTGTCGAAGAAATGATCACACTGTTCCACGTTTGCGGAGCACTGATCTACTTCGACGAAAACGACAAGCCAGTGGGGCACGACGACGTCCATACCAAAATCGACCTGTGTCGAGCTCACTACACAGAAGTGGGTCTCGGCGCCGACTTTGTCGAGCAGTTTATTCGATAGTACGGGGGCATAGAGTAATAGCAGCAACGAGCCGATTTATTGCAGGGCTTAAATAGTTTCCTCTGGAGTGCAGATAGCGGCTGGGTGTCTCGTCTATCTTCGTCTTTTTTCGACACTTCTCGGCGCACGAAAAATGCCGAACCTGCTGAAATAACAGCAAGGTTCGGCACATGTTCGGATGGTTACATCCGAGTATATATGTCGATGTAGCGTTCCACCTGCTCGGCTTCCGCTTTACTTTTGATTGGACTTGCCGTCGGGAACGGTAAAGAAGCCTCCCTGAGCGCCGCCGCCGCCTCCGAAAGAGCCTCGAATACCTCCGCCGCTATAGCCAGGGTTGCTAATAGACTTCGCGGATTCGTGAGGACTAAGCCCACGGTACACCGCTAGATCCTTGAGGAAGTCAATGATCGCTCGATGATTCTCAACGGTTTGACGAATGACCAAGCGTCCGGGTAGAGCGCGAACGTAGGCGTCTTCAGATTCCCAACTCTTGGGCACCACCAGTTCCTGGAGAAGCTCGGCAATGTCGTCTGTCGGGATTTTAGGATCGTTGTGAATTGAGAATTGATTGACAGTGACTCCGCCACCACCACCACCACCAACACCACCGCCAC
>JBLHLE010000502.1:0-5939 GCA_047620805.1 Pirellulaceae bacterium | reverse complement strand
CCGTCATATTAGTTGCATTGCTGTACGTTGGCGTACAAAACAACATTGATGCTGAACCAGCAACGCCGGTATACGCCATAGAGGCAATCTCCGATTCTGCTAGTAGTTCCCACAATAGCTCGACCGCAGCCGCCCCGTTGGTCTCCGACATTAATGATTCGCAAGCTACGGATCCGTACAGTACAGATTCGCATGGTAGTGCTCATAGCCCAGAACCCGCCGCTGGCGCCAAAACAACAACTGCACACGATTCCTCAACTCAACCATCCCACTAGGCAGTAACAGGTAGTCGCTCCATGAAAGACAATCCAGAACAACCGTTTATGGAATCCGCTCCGCGCCGCAGGTCAAGTGGCGGCGCATTCGCTGTGGTCGTCATCGTGTTTGTCGTTGGCTTCTTTGGCTTGGTATTGGTAGGCGGCGCGCTGATATTATTGACGCAAAAAGCAACCTATAAAGAGCAGTTCACTCGAAACCTTTTCGAACAAGACATGGCTTTGCGGGTGGAAGTCCAACAAGCTAGAGCGGTACAAGCCACGCTATCGGAAGCTGTGGTAGAACGAGTTACTCGCGCGGTTACTATTTCGTTCGATGGCAATGACAGACTCCGCTACGACGGCAGTTTGATTGCGACCACTGAAATCGCCGACAGATTACGCGGGGAAATAAATGCTCAGCAAAATGTCGACGTCACAATCATCGTACCCGGTGAAACGAAACACCACCGAGTCGTGCAACTGCTCGACATCTGTAGGTCAGTTACCGAGCGAGTCGAAGTCAGGGTGGTCCCTGAGAATCCGTATTCCACATACCGACTTACCATTGACGCCGATTCGGTGATCAAGCACGACGATCAGGTGATCGCTCGAGAGGATCTCGGGGCGGAATTGGCGAAAATCGAAAACTCGCAACAAACCACGATTATTCTGCAGGTCGATGCGACTCTCGCGACCGAAACAAACGTCAGTATTTTCGAAGAATGCCGGAACATTGGCTGCCAAGTCCAAGTCTCGTCTTTCGGCAGCGGCAACTAAACATACCGGCGGCCCAATTCCAGAGACGGCTACTCACCAGTCGCGTTCGTCCGTTGATGAAATGATTGTGTGCCGACCGATCGAGCAACACTAAATTCACCACTGAATTTTCTCAAAGACCACTCGCAATTTTGCTCCCCGCGGTGGATTCACCGCTTCGACATATGCCACTCGTCCCATCAAGTGGTCGCGGAAATGCGGAATGTCGTCTGTGTTCTGGCTAGTTGGCCCCAGTCGACAACAATTGTGCAGGGTCGCCTTCAGCCGATCGTAGTCGCGGCGCGAAACATTTGCGTGTTCGTTTAAGGTCAAGCCGCACGCATGCTGCCGCGTCCCCGGCCTCATGACACGCGTCTTGCCAAGGTTCAGCTCCAGTCCTTCAGCGACCGCAATGTTACAGACGAGCCTCTTGAGACGTTCCGCTGACCCCAGCGCCTTTCGTTTCCCTGAAAACACAAGATCGTCTGCATACCGCGTGTACTGAATTCCAAGGCAGTCGGCCAAACCGCTTAGTCGCAGATCGAGGCGAAAGGAAACCAAGTTCGCCAGCGCCGGAGATGTCGGGGCTCCTTGCGGAAGATGCACGGCGTCGTACAAACCTCTCTGTCGGCAGACACTCTTATTCGTCTCAGTGGGCGGAACTCGATCCCAGATTTCCGCCGAGGCAACATTGGTGCACAAAGCTGTCAACATCAGTGCGACTTCGTCCGGGTATCCTGCCGTGCGAAAGATTGCCGCGATGCGGGTGGGATGAATCGATGGAAAGAAATCTTGCACATCCATGCGCATCACGACTTCTTGCCCTACGTGTGGAGCGACGAACGACAAAGTCGATCGGCCCTGCCTAAATCCGTGAGCGGCCGCGTGAGCGGGGATGCCATCCAATATTTCGTAAAGAATTTGCCGCTGAGCCTGCATGAGCCTTGGTTTGGGAACTTCTATCAGCCGGCTGAATCCCCGCTGCGTCTTGGCAAGCCAGTGGTACCGATAGTTTCTTTGCCGTTCCGATCGGAACTGCCGCTCGCGATACGAGCGATCTGCGATGTGATTCAGTTCGCGAGCGTCGAAACCCAACCAATCGGCCAATTCCCCACGATGTAATAACGGCTGCACGTCCCAAGTCGCAGGGGCTCCGGCAGTCGGTCGCATCGTCGGCTCTGCGCTCCCTACCAGTCGTATCTTCCACTTATTCTTTTTCTCGGCCTGATGGATATCCAACGCCAGGAACGCTTCAACTTGCCGTTTCGTCGGGCGACGCTCCGTACCATAGAAATTGAACAGACGAGTGGCGAAGCCAACAACCCACTTCCGCCGTTCCCCCAGAAATTTTCGAATGCGGCGTTCGATTTCTTCCTCAGTCCAAACACCATCCGCGAGAATCTCGGCGAGTTGACGGCTGATGAGTTGAGTAGAAAGCATGGCCCGCCGCGATTTCTTGGTGGCACAGTAGAAAGACAGTAGAAAGACACAAAAAGAAGACGGCGCAGTAGAAAAGTGACGGTTGCGGCCTTGCCAACCAGTCTCGTCGTCGGCGAGCCTATCTGCGCGAAGCGCAGGACCGCTCGTCTCCGAAATTTCTCCGTCAGCAAAATCCTTGGGGTAACCCCAAAGTGGATACGGTGGACTCAAAGAGTCATCGCATCCGACTTAGCAAGATCCGCAATCGTCGCTTTCAACATGGCGGCACGCCAAACACTTGTCAACCGGTTGGTAGCATCATCTCCACGCGTCTTTGTTGCGCGTTTCGAAGTTGCGCATTCCCAGCCACGAAGTAGCGACAGCACTCGCCTTGGGCCTAAGCCCAAGGAAAGCAGGGACAGAATCCCGTTGGCCGCGAAGCGGCGGAAGCAGTTTAATGAGGCGTTGACTGCCAATTCGCCAAACTACCGCTCGCCAAATTACCAATTCGCCAAACTACCGCTCGCCAGTGGCGCGTCGAGTGACATCGGCGAACTCGAATCGCTCACCCTCAGCGTAGGAACGATCTTCCTTCAGCGGATAGTCAGCGCCAAAGCATTGATTGAAGATCGCGCGAAAAGTGTTGACTGACGAAACAGGCAGCTCGAATTCGCCATAGCGTTTGGGAACGTAGATCGCATTCAAGATTCCAAATGTCTCGCTGAGGTCGCGCGGGATATCGGGAGACGTCGCCCATAATCGAGGTCCATGGTCCGCCTGCAAGATAATGATCGCATTGCCCTTGGATCTTTTCTGAATCGAATCGACGACCCGTAGCAACCTGTGATTGAGGTGAGTCACCTGTTGTCGATAGGCGTCGATGTAAACCGACTTACCTTCGTCGTACAGCATGGTGAACCGGTGACCATCGTCCAATAAGTTTCGCCCGTACAGATTCCGCGAGTTGCCTTCGGCATCGAAAACAAACGGTGGATGAGGCGACAGAATGTGAGAGAATACGAATTTCGGACGGCCACTTTCAGATGGAATGTCCTCCAGCGAACTGAGCGTACTTGAAACACGATTGCGAAAACCATCGGTCGGAGTCCAAATCCACTTGTCCAACGGATACAGCAAATCGGGAATGGGAGTAATGTAGAACAAGCCCGTCTCATAGTCGCTCATGGCCCAATCCGTTTTCAGATACCGATCGAAGTGCTTGCATTCGGTGGTGTCCTTTCCCGTGGGAAGCGCGACGGTTTCGTAACCGATCCTCTCTAGCAACTGGATGACACTGCCGTTGGCAATCAACTGTTTCGTGGCCTGGGCGGTCGAGTATTTTTCCAGCGAGAGCTCGTGGAGATAGCTCATGTTCAACGTAGCAGACAGAGACAATTCAGTGAAAAAGTAATTTGAGCGGCTATCATCGCCAACCGCGAAACCTCGTTGCCGCAGGGCATCGACAAAGGGTCCGTTGTCGTGCCCATAGAGTTCTGCAAGTACGTCTTGACGGCCGTACGCATCGAGGATGATGTAGTAGATATCGGGACGCGACTCGGCGTTTAAGCCATTTATTTCGTCGCTTTCGACCTCTGGTGTAAGTTCCGCGACGGTCATCGCGTCCGCTACGATCAACGGCGCCATCGTGGTCAACTGAATCGCACACAGAATTGAACAGAACGTAGCGCAACCAGTGACGATCGTCTTGATCCGCTTACCGTCCTTCAGCTGAATTGTGCCGTACACAATTATTCCGGTAAGGGAGAACCAAAGAGGCAAGAAGAACATCGGGGACAGTACGCTATGGACGGCGAATTTCAACCATGCATAAGCGCCGAAACAAACGACGACCTGAAACACTACGAGGTCTCGCAATACCGGCTTGCGGTAAATGAACGATAACGCCAAGTGAAAACACCCGACAATGGCGGACACAGTGCCAATCGTGCTGAGGAGAACTGCCACGGGAGGATAATAGCGAGGCGAATTCACAACGATCGCCAAACTACTGACAATCACCGCCAGGTAAGGAAGCACCAACGAAGCCCAACTGGAAACGACTATCGGCTGCCGTTGGTCGGGTGAAATAATTGTCACAAGCTGGACCCTCAATACTATGTCGCGTTAGCAAACGCACAATCGGTGCAGACGGCCCCATCCAGGGCCTCCGTCAATTAAGAGTAGCTTACCGGGGGCTGGACTCGGACTGAGGCACTCAACAGAACGCAGGCTATTGTTGCAATCGCGATTTTCCACAGATACGGACTCACACGGAATTTCCCATGAATACCCTGCCTCGACGAGCTATCCACGTCAGCCTTTGCCAATGAGATACTTCATGAAATGCCACAGCCCGGCGAAGCGGTATTGGTCGTCGACATAGTGCTGGATCACGTAGAACGCGAAATAGTAAAACCTCGCGAAACTCCAGATCGCGATTGCCAATAACACGACAACCTTCCAGTGTGGAGCTTCCGCGATTAGCAATCCCGCAGCCAGAGTACCCGTCAACAAGAATAAGAAACCCTTGGTGTATATCCAAAGTGGATTCTTCAGATCCGCCATTTAACCACCTCTTACGAGTGCGTCCCCTGCCCTGCCAGCATACTCGATTTTGCATGCCCGCGACTACTTTTGACTAAAGACGTTTGCCCGCGTAGACATCGACTTGCGAGCCATCGGCAACAAACGCCGAAGACGGCTCCCCAGCGAAATGCTGGGCGAATTCTTTGCCGTATGCCAACTCGACACTGCCCGTCAACTCCGCTCGCGCAACTTCCCAAACGCGCCACTGCGGATGCTGCACTTGGTATTCCATCGTCGTACCGTTCTTTTGCCGCGCGTAACCCCAGTAGTGTTCCGTAATGAATTCTTCTTCGGAACCTACGCCGGGAATCTGTGGCTCGCCGCCAAAATTGGCCGTGACGCTAACCGATTCCGTCTTCGACTCGTACCATCGATACGCGACGTGGCCATTCGGCCTGTTCATCGGCAAATGAAACTCAGATGACATTGGCCGAGTGAAGTAGTTTTCGTTGTAGAACCAACGGGCGATAAACGTGACCGCTCGTCGGGGAACAATCTCCTTGATGAAGACCACGCCGCGCCGCCATTCACCTGCGACCTTGCGGCGCACATAGAAACGCAGGTTCACTTCCGGGAAGTCTCTATGATAGGGAATCGGAATTCCCTTGAGTCGCGTATCGAGAAAAGAGAAACCGACGATGCTCACGATCGCCTTTCCATCCCAGAGGTCGAGTTCCGTTTGAGCCGGCACGCGGGATTCGAGAAGCTCGAGAGGAACTTCGTAGTTCAACATCAATAAGTTGCGCCATTGCGCTGTGAGAAATTGACCCGCCAACAGTCTGCCTTTCCAAACGGTTTTCTCGTATATCGTGCGTCCTCGGGATCGAAGCAACTCTATCCCGAAGCAACTCTATCCCGAAGCAACTCTATCCCGAAGCAACTCTATCCCGAAGCAACTTGTCCGTTAACTGTCCGGCTTGC
>JBLHLE010000501.1:0-5945 GCA_047620805.1 Pirellulaceae bacterium | reverse complement strand
GCCGGGGAAGCCCGTTGCTTTCTTGTTGGTCTGCGGGTCCTGGTAGGATCGATAATGATCCCAACGCCAGCGCAACTTGCCATCGCGGTCGAGGCAATGTACGACCGCATCGAGCGATTGAAAATAAACGGAATCGTTTGCCCAGGTTGCCGACCCCATGATCGGTCCGCCGACTGCGACGCTCTTGATCAACTTGCCATCGTCCGCGTCCAAAACGTGAAACTTTCCGGCTGTCGTTCCGAAGTATACTCGGCCTCCAGCGACGCAGACCGACGACGTATTGCCACCCATCGCGGATTCGCCGTCGGGAGAGACTTTCCAAGCGATTCGATTTGTCTTCCGATCAATGCAGTAGACAGTGCCCATCTGATCGGCGACGTAGACCTTGCCACCAACAACGGCCGGTGAGGTCGTGACGGCGTCGTCCAACTGCACGCACATGCTGAGCTGGAGCGGCAAGTGCAATGTTTCTTGCGGGGCGTCACCCGTATGGTCCGCGGATCGCATGAACTGCGACCAATCTTCCGCCTGGACGGAACTGGTCTGTAGTGCAAAAACCGCAATCGCCAACACCATGCTGAACTTGAGAAGTTGTCGACTCATTCCTGACTCCAATTCTTGGGGAAACGGCTGTATCGCAATAGTCGCGGTGATATTTTGATCGTAGCGGCGATAACGCTTCCCAACGGGCATCGCCTCGCGTAAGTTATCTATCAATCTGGATTGCTGCATCAATGGGTGATGTCGATCCTACAAATCATGAGGCCTTCATGCAAACTTATTCGAACATGGTATCACGCCGCGACATGTTAAAGCTCGCCGCAGAAAGAGTCGTTCAATGAAAAGTGCAAATACTCTCTGCACATGGTTGGCGCTGGTTGTGCTACTGCCGCTAGTGTTGGCGCCGATCGCGTTACTGCCGATGGGCGCGACAGCAGCGAATGCCGACTGGTCCGATCATCCCGTGAATCAATGGGTGAAGCAGAGCCCACGGGATGGAGCGACTCCGCCGTCGCTGCAGTACGAAGGCAGTGGTGCGATCGATCCGATTGGGGGACGGTGGATTCACTTTGGAGGTCACGATGGGATTCCGCAGGGCTTTTATCTATTTACCTGTGATATCGGCAGTGGTCGCTGGCAACAGTGGTTTCCCAATACTTCTCCGCCCGGTGTCTGTTGCGTAGATGGATCGAATACTTTCGATGTCGCTCAACGCCGCTTCGTCGCCTTTCCGGGCGGCTCGTTGGGACATGGCTATCAGTGGAGTCGCGGTGTCAAACTAAAACAGTCCAACGCTTGGCTGTACGATCCGCAATTGAACGAGTGGACGAACATGCGTCCGCCACCGTATCAGCGTCCAGAAAAATATTCGCGAGATTTGATTGGCGGCTTGAACAGTGCGGCAACTTACGACGCCAACCACGAGGTGACGATTTCGTTTGGCGGTCAAGGCGCGGGAGGTCCAACCAACGCGCTGTTCGTTTACGACGCCTATTCCAATCGGCTGGAGCAACGACAGACCCCCGACCCACCTTCCCCGCGGGATGGTATGGGCATGTGTTACGACACGAAGAACGATTGTCTGGTGATGTTTGGCAGCCAATACTCTGACGACGAAAGAACTTGGCTGTATCGGCTCGACGCGAACCGCTGGGAAGGCCATCAAACCGATCCGCATCCGCCAGGGAAAAAGGAAGGGACGTATTCGACCAATCCCAAGATGGCGTTCGACGACAACAACGGCGTCTGTTTGTGCGTAGTCCGGCGTGGCGAAACGAGCGGCCAGCCGATCGGTTCGCTGGAGACGTGGGCTTTAGATGTCGGCGAAATGAAATGGACGAAGATGGAACCGCCCCGCGAGCCCGACCCCAGTGCCAGCCGCGCTCGCAACTTCAGTTACTGGCCGCAGCAGAATCTGTTTGTGTTGGAAACGGTCGCTGCGGACAAGAGCGGCCCGCAGATCTGGACTTATCGGTATGCGAAACGTGGCGAAGCACAGCCCCTCAATCCACCCGTCAATCTGCAAGTCACCACACTTTCATTGAACGGCAGTTCGTCCGTAAAAGTTGCCTGGCAGCACAGCGCGTCGGACTCTGCATCCTACAATGTTTACCGCGCCAAGTCCGCGACGTCTTGGGATGCGAGGTTCGCCAGTATCGCTAACACTAAGGCCTCATCGTACACAGATGACAGCGCTATTCCCGGGCACGTTTACTTCTACAACGTAACAGCTGTCGCCGCCGACGGTCGCGAGAGCCGTCGCAGTGCTCTGGCGCGGAATCAACCGCGAACTCAGGCCGCGCCAGTCGTCTCTGTGCTGTCCGCCGATCGCATCGAAATCGATTGGACAAAACACTCGGCGAAAGACGTCGTTGGCTACAACCTCTATCGGGGCGTTGCTCTTGTCGACACGGTAAAACGGGGTGAGCCGAAGGCGTGGAGCGACAACGATCCGGAATATTCCTCGCCGGTTGTCGTTGCCATCAGCGACATTACCGATCTGCGAAAGCTAAACGCCAAGCCACTTGCGACGACACATTTTGCCGACTCGAACGTCGACCTGTCGAAAAGCGGGGCATCGTCTGCCGACTACAAGTATGCCGTGTACGCCTACATCGTCCGCGCGGTCAATCGGGTGGGTGTTGAAAGCGGACCTTCGCCCTACGCGCTGACAATTCCCTCGGCGCCGCAGCACGTCATGCTCCGCGAAGGGGACGGTTCTGCGGAATTGCGTTGGCAAGCGAGTCGCGAGAAGGGTGTGGTGGGCTATCATATCTACAAACTGGGTAAGTCTCATTGGGAAATCGTGCGAGTCACGAACGACCGAATCACCGAGACTTCATTCGTTCACAAAACCAGCGACACGACTCGCTATTGGGTGGTCCCGATCGATCGGCTTGGGCAGGAAGGCGAACCGTCCTCACCCGTATGGTACCGACACGCCTACAATGAATTCTTCTCCGGTGAATGGCATCAGTGATTTGATTCTAACGCCGCTGTTTTCTCGATACCAGGAGCCTATGTTTAATGCTTGAACTTCTTCTGTGGACCAGCCTCTCGTTCATAGCCTTCATGTTGAGCACTCTTGTCTATGTCTGGACGAGCGCCATCGTCGGAAGGTGTTTTGGGATAAAGGTAAACATTGTCGCCGTCGGATACGATATTGGAAGTTGGTATGTATCGTGGCCAGGGCGACACTGGGAATGGCGTCTTGGTTTTTGTCCTCTGGGAGGCTACACCAAGTTTCGTGGACGAGACGACGGCGAAACTGATCGACCGAATCTCGTGGTCAAACCCGCGCCGCCCGATGCGCCCGCCGACTCCTTTCCAGCAGCGTCATTGGGTGCAAAAATCACCACGATGTTATCGGGACCGTTGTCGCAGTTTGTCCTTGCCGCGATACTGTTCGCGATCCCCGTCTGTTCTGGCGGCGACCAGCTTTCCTTATCGAGCGGGGAGGATTCCACCATACGCCCAGTAGCGGTAGGCGGTATTAATTCCGCTTCAGGTCCGTCCAGCTTTGAAGGGCAATTTCAATTCGCCGCCGCGATTCTGAGCCAGGCATTTCAGAAATTCTTCCTGTATCGCTCGTTTGACGAGTGGGGCGGATTCGTCGGCGGCCTCGTTACAATTGGAGCTGCTGGTACCCACTCGTGGATGGCGTGGACAACGTGTGTTGCAACGCTCTGTTTCATATTTGGTGTGTTCAATCTTCTGCCAATCCCAGCTTGATTGGCGGGCATTTGGTGTTTGTGATCTGGGAGGCCATTTCTGGTCGAGACGACGAACGAATACAGATGTTCGCGACTTTATTAGGAGTGTTATTCCTTCTTTTTGGCTTCTTGAGAGTCTGTATTGCAGATGTCTTCTGGCTCTGGAGTCTGTTGTAGTTGAATGACAATATCATCAGATAACAGTCGACTTGGCCGATCGCGGTTTTTTCTCGGCTTCCAGGGCATTCGATAGTAGGCTTAAGAATTATGGACGACCAGAGTGGCGACAATCCTTATAAAGCTCCAGAGTCACCACCGCTGCAGCGTCCGCGTTCGCGGCCATCTTCAATTTGGGGCGCGGGTCGCGAGGGGGCGTTTTTAGGGTTCAAGTGGACGTCTCTGATAATCGGCTCGTTGGCGGCATTGATGCTCATTGTCACGCTTATTGCAATGGCCGCGATGTACATAGGGTATTGGTGGCAGGGCTACGACGTTCCCGCACATGTGTCAGGCGGACTGCTTGAATTTATCTTAACACCCTTGATAGTCTATATCGTTTCTTGCATCTGGGGTATCGGCATTGGCATCATCATCTCGGTGACGGTCTACGGCGCGCGGAAGCTTTTTGGGAACTGAGGCCCTGGATTCCACTCACTTGACGACTACCTCCTTGCCTTAACGACAGGGAGAGAGAGAGGGAAACGAAAGGTCGCAAGCGAATACTGCGGCAAGCTGGCGGATCTAGTGAAGCGAACTGACGGCGTTTCAGCGGAATGGTATAATCGACTTTTGCATTGGAGAGAATCGAAGTAACATTAAGTCGACCGCCAACCGATTTGATATAATCGATGCTTCGCTTTAAGGAATCGAATTGATGATAAGACGCCTTGCCTATGTCTCTAGCCATGCAAGCGAATCTGCTCCCGACCCCATTGGTTTCCTGCCATTGATTTCCCCCTTCGATTTCGCTAAATCCTGCTCGGACGGCATCATCCTGTATCAAAACGGATTCAGTGCAGCTACACTTAGTTTACGGCTTCGTTAATGCCAATTTTCCTACTACTGCTACCGGAGACTACAACATGATTCGTACCTTACCGCTGTTTGCCTTCGCCATCCTGGCCGCTACCTGCCTGCCTGCGGAAGAAATCAAGGCGCCTGCCGAATCGGGACTGAAGCCGATCTTCAATGGCAAAGACCTCAACGGATGGTCTGGCGATCCACGACTGTGGTCTGTCAAAGATGGAGTGATTCATGGCGAGACCAGCAAAGAAGTGGCTGCCAGAGGTAACACGTTTCTGATTTGGGAAGGCGAGACCAAAGATTTCGAGTTACGTCTCTCCTTCCGTTGCAATGCCACGAACAACTCGGGAATTCAATATCGCAGCAAGCACATTACCGAAGGTAAACCTAGCAACAAGTGGGTCGTTCGTGGCTACCAGCACGAGATCCGCAATCAAAACAAACTGGCCAGCGTCTCTGGCTTCATCTATGAAGAAGGCGGACCGCGTGGGCGAATGGCAATGGTTGGCGACAAGACGGTCTGGGATGCCGATGGCAAGAAAAGCATCGCGGGAAATCTGATCGACGCGGCGGGTTATGAAAAACTGTTCAAGCTTGACGAGTGGAACGATGTGATCATCATCGCCAAAGGGCCCCACCTACAGCACTATATGAATCGCCGCTTAGTTATGGATTGCGTTGACAATCACCCGAAGGCCGCAAAACGTAACGGCGTTTTGGCCTTGCAACTGCATGCCGGCAGTCCGATGTTCGTTGAGTTTAAGGACGTGCGATTTAAAGAATTGAAGTAGCATTTTCGATCCGCAAGAAACACGACTCCGCGGAATTGGGTTATCCACGGGGCTCGTGTCGACGCGATTGGAAAGGCTGACATATCGCGTATGGTTCTACCGCCCTTGGTCGCTGGTGAGATGGGACGTTTTGCTGGGTTGGGATGGTTGCATCCGGCGATCGACGAGAACGGCGAAATCGAGGACGACACGACAACAGTCAAATAATGAGTGGGTTTCGGTGGCCTGATTGTGCCGCGCTACGGTATCATGAGCATTCGCCTCAACCGATAGCAGGAGCCCAGGATATGAAGTGGATTGCGAGTGTCATCGCCGTCCTGGCGATAATAGCAATTAGTTCCGCTGCAGCGGCGGACGAAAATGCGGTATCGAACACATTCTCGCCATCCGAGTCCCGTTTCAGTCGCCTGGGATGTAG
>JBLHLE010000500.1:0-5956 GCA_047620805.1 Pirellulaceae bacterium | reverse complement strand
TGGATTCAGCATTCATTCCTCGTCTTTTCGTAAACGGATCGCATTTGACAATCTCTGTCACAAGAACGGAAAACTTGTATCCGTTCGACTCTAGATTGGTCTGGATACGATGGATACTTGGTCGGTCGTAATATTCCAAACCGCGGCCCAGTGCGTAAGTTAGCATTTTCTCCGCCAAACACCGCGCGAATAATGTCTTTCTGCTCTTAATGATCGCCTTCAAGTCGTCGGGACCGGCAATCTTTGTCCCGTCGGCAAACTCCCCCGCTGGATCGATCGCAAACTCACCGTCTTTATCGCGAAATGCACCGACGGCGTTGTAATTTTCCAGAGAGAAACCGATGGGGTCCATCTTGGCGTGACAGTTGGCACAACTTGGATTTTTGCGATGCTCTTCCATTCGCTGCCGCAGGGTGCCACCAGTGATTGCCTTTTCGTCTTCCGGTAACTCCGGAACATTGGGGGGCGGGGGAGGGGGCGGCTCGCCAAGGATTTGTTCCAATACCCAACGGCCGCGTTTAACCGGCGAGGTTCGCGTCGGATTCGACGTCACGGTCAGCACGCTGGCTTGTGTCAACAATCCGCCCCGCGATTTGCCCTGCAGTGAAACGCGTTGAAATGCGGGCCCGCGAATCGGTGTGCCACCTGGATCATTCGCTTTTTGGCCAGACCAATTGCCATTGGTGTCGGCGATTCCATAATGCTTGGCCAATGGTTCGTTGAGAAATGTGTAGTCGGCGTCCAGCAAGTCGAGGATACTGCGGTCCTCGCGCATCACCGAAGCGAAGAACATCCGCGTTTCGGTCAACATGGCCGCTCGTAGCTGGTCGTTAAAAGTCGGGAACAACTTGGCATCGGGTGCGGACCGCTCGAGCCGCTGGACCTGCAACCATTGCATGGCAAAATTATCGACCAATTCGGACGCTTTCGGATCGGCTAACATACGGCGGACTTGCCCGTCGAGGTTTGCGGTTAGCTGTCCCTTTCTCGCCAGCTCAAACAACTGGTCGTCGGGCATCGTACTCCAGAGAAAATACGACAGACGGGAAGCGAGTTGAAATTGGTTCAACGGCTGCGACTCGGGGCTGGTGGGGCGATCGTCCAATTCGACGCGAAACAGAAACTTCGGCGAACACAACACGACTTGAATCGCTTGTTGAATCGCCGCTTCGCGATTCATACCGCCCGCTTGCACAGTTGCCACAAGGCTAATCATTCGCGCTAATTCGTCCGCTGTAGCAGGTCGGCGGTAAGCGCGGAGTAGCAATCGAGACAACACTTCGCGAACCTGCTCGTCCGGCGATTTGTCAGGCGAACAAGCCAGGATCAGCAGTTGTGATTTCGGTCGAGTCTCCAGCGGCCCTTCGCTCCACAAATGTTGGATGTGGAGCACCGCTGGTTCTTCCCCGTCCGGCGGCTTAACCACTGCAATGCCCGCGTTGTTGATGCCGCCGATGCGACTGATCGGAAACTCAATGGTTTGCGGCTTGTTGGCCTCGCGGGCCGTGATCTCGTATGTCTTCAAGATTTTAATCGACTTCCAGCGCGGTTTGTCCGTACCCAACAGCGTCGCAATCTCCGCTTCGCTCGACGGCTGGATATCCGTACCGTTAATAAACAGCGCGACTTTGACTGGCAACTTCCCACGCGGCTCCGCGTACAAGGTGGCGCGATAGACGAAATCGTCTTCGGCGGAAAACTTCAAATAATCGCCAGACGCGCTGTACGGCCCCGAATGCTCGGGCTCTTCGGCCTTGGGATCGAGTTTACGAAAGCGGCCCTGCGACGTCTGTGCGTTGTTGGGCTGCAAATACCGTCCAGACAAATGACGGACTGACGGCTTGGGCGGATTGACCACAATCACGCGATTGGCAATCGTCTCGGCCGCGTCCAGGTAACGTTCCATCAACAACGGCGACAAAGTCAACACGTCGCCAATGTTGTCGAAACCATGGCCCACGTCATCGGCTGGAAACGCTTCCGTTGGATTGAAATCCGTTCCCAGAAGATCGCGGACCGTGTTCTTATATTCCGTGCGATTCAAACGACGCATCGTCACTCGACCCGGATCGGGCTTGGCATGAAGGTCCGCGTAGTCGAACACCTCTTTGATGTGCGCTGTGAACGCTTCCACCTCCACAGCCTGCGGCCGCGGACGATCCTGCGGGGGCATCTCACCCGCGCGAATCATCTTCAGCACGTTGTCCCAGATTTTCCGCTGACGAACGACCGCAGACGAATCGAGAAAAACGTCCAGAGTCAATTCAGCTTTCGGCTCCTTACCGCTATGACACTTGATGCAATGCTTCTCCAAGAATGGCCGACCGCCCCGAGCAAAATCGGGTGGTTCTTCGCCGGACAATCGACCGACGCAAGACAGGCTCGTTGTCAGCAGGATCAAGATCGGAGCAATTCGGCGCACACCAGTTTCTCCAACAAGGGGCAGGGACGGGCAGAGTACAATCTTCTCGGCGCGAGACGGTGTAAGGAAGGACGCGGTAGCAAGGAAGGAAACTGAAAGCCAAGATACAAAAGCGGGGGAGTCGTCGGTGGATGGACTACGTTTTCTGCTCCAAACCGATTCGACGCTGTAGGCCCCATGATACCTTCAACCGTTTGTTACAAGCAATGGCGATCGTTTATGCGTTTCAAGTGCACGCGAGTGTCGCCGTGTGCATTTCGCGCCCGAAAGGACGTTTTTTGTGGAGTGGCTGTGAATCTATACCAGCACGACGCGCAAGCGAGTACATTCCCTTTGAAGATTCACTCGCTTGCGAGCTTGCACATTTTCGTGTTGCGTTTACGTGCTTTAGCTTCCAAGGGAATGGAGTTACGAATTGTGCGATTGCCATCCGAAGGGTCCCCTCTCCCGCGCGAAAAGCAATGGCTATGGGCCAATTGCGGTCGTGGGAGAGGGAAAGGGTGAGGGCAATTGTGGCTCAAAAACTTCGGCCCTCACCCCATCCCTCTCCCAGAAACGAGTTCGTTCGAAACCAATGATCTGGGCTGGGAGAGGGGGCAAGAATCGCTTACAGCGATGGAAACTCGCAACATCAAAACTTTGCGGCCGGTTCAAACAGCAGCAAATCGTCGATCAACAACTCCGATCCTTTTGGTAAGACGAAGTGAATTTCGTCAATCGACTTGAGTGTCCCTGTATCGAAGTTTACGGTCGCCTCGGACCACTCGTCCTTTTTCAGCTTATTCAGTTGCGTCGTTTGGCTCTTACCTGTTTCGGAATTCACTAACTTGACTTGAAAGGCAGCTGTCCCCTTCAAACGATAGCGAAACGATACATGCGTTTCTCCGGCCAAGGTGCGTTGACCGCGTAGCCCCAATCGGATCCATGCCGCGCCGGAATCTTTGTTGTCGATGGACTTTGCCGCCTTCCAAAAATTCCCCGCGTCGTCGACGATTTCAAAATCGCCCGGCCACTCTTTCCCCTGGCTGCCCGTGTCGAACAGTCCGGCAAACATGATCCGTTTTGGAAAGGGACGATTCTCTCCGGGGATGGCGGCGTCGAACAAGACGATGTCGTCGATTACAACTTCGGCATCCGGGTCGACGTAGAACTGAATGTCGTCGATCCGTTCGTTTTCGCCCAGTGGGCCACCGGTGCCGTCGGGACGACGAGCCTCCGTCATATCGACGGTGGCGTGCTGCCATTTTCCTTGCGGCAGATCTTTCACGACCAACTGGCGATGATAGCCGTTAGTCAAACTGTAGATTTGTACTCGGATCGCGTCCGTACCCTTTACCCAGTAACGGAAACTGAGTCGCGTGTTCTTGCCCATCGGCGGACCCGGCACGGGATTGAAGACGACAGCCGAATGCATCTCCCGCGACATCATTAATAGATCGTCAAAATCGTGCGTCAACACGCCTCGACAAGCCCGTCGACTTTCTGGACGCAACAATTTGGTTTCCGCCTTGCCGCTCATCCACCAGAATCGTTCGATGTCGTTTTCAAAATCTTCGGCGACGTGTACCCGGTACGGCATGCCACCCTGTGCGATTGGTTTACTTGTTCGTCGGCTAGGTGACACCAGTGACGACATTCGCTGCACGTACCATTTCACGAATTCAGCGGACTTGATGGAGGTTACGACGCGAGCCTTCTTCGCCGCATCGTTCGCCGCTTCGTTCTCCTGCAAAGCTCCCTGTTGGTCAACGACCAGTGACCGCCGCTCGAAAACCGCGAATCGCTCGTCAAAACATAGTGCAACGGCGAGCGATTCGCCCAGCGGCGGGTTGTGCCGATCCCACATTTGGTACATCGTTTGAACTTGTCGTGAAAGCGCGGTACCCACGCTGAAGATACTGTTCACTCCCGCATCGTCGAGCGTCAGATTTCGGCACACTTCCGCCGAAACGACGACCAGTGGGATGTTCGCTGCCACGACCGTGCGGGCAGCTGCGGCGTCCATCGCGACATTCGATTCCATGAAGATTATTCGGTCAATCAAGTCCACCGAGTCGGCGTGCTTTTCGATTAATCGAGCGATATTCGTCAGCGGTCCGAGGGCCACAAGAGTTACCTTTCCCGGTTGCTGCTTCACGCGTCCATAGAGAAATTCCTCGGCGGCCTCTTTTTCCGGTTTCGTCGTGCGATCGAAGATCGGATCGGGATGATAGTAATACTTAAAAAGATCGGTGAGCGGCCGCGCTGGCTGTGGATTTTCACCCGCCGCGACACGGGTGTGCCGCCGCCCAGTTACGGTCAAGAACCGGCACACCATCATCGCCTTCTTGTGCGTATCGTCACCGACTGTTGTAATTCCACGGACATCCAATTCGTGACTGCCAAAGGCCAGCACCAGCGCAAAAGAATCGTCGATGTCGGCGCCGATATCCGTATCGAGCAGAATCGGTTTGCGCGGTTCGTCTTGGGCCAGGACGGGCACGCAAATCAGCCCCCAGAGGAACAAGGTGGCCACGACGGGGATCTGCTTTCGCCTCATGATGATTACTCCACATTAAATGTTAGTTTCATTTCGCCGATGCTTCTTTGGCGGTCCCGGACTGAAAGTCGCAATCGGCCAGCGACACCCGCCCCCTGTCCCCTTGTCGTTTTCCATGCCTGTCCCTGGCGAATTCTCATTCGATATTGAAATGGTTAACGAGCGCCGCCTGAAATGAGGGCCAACACAATCGCGAAAATTATCCCCACTCCATAGAGAATGATAATTACTAGCATGACGACGCCGACGAATTTCCAAAATGACTTTTGAGATTCCAAGGCGGATGCCAGTGTGGACGCGCTGCGGTCCCCAAGGAATATTGCAATCTGGCTAGCGTACTTCCATAAGAAAATGGCTGGAACGATGTACAGCAGCGCCATCACGATATAGATCGCGCCCATAAGCGCGACGAAGTTGCCCGGCATCCTGGCAAACGCGCTGGTTATAATCATACCAAGGCCGGCAAGCACCATGAAGGCGCTCCCAATAAACATCATCACGCTCATGAAACGAACCCACGGTTTGGTCTGCCGCAGCATTTCGGCCGCGCGGTCCAATTGGGGGTCCGACTCTACGACACCACTTTTGTCTGCCATCGCGTTCGGTGTCTGATATGGATTGGTCGACATTATCACCCTCGTCGGTTTGAAGTGGAAGCAACGACGTTTGCTGTGCGCCTAAGCTGACGCCAGCCGACGGTCTTAGCAGCAAAACTCAGGCGTCTATTCTAGGCCCTGACTGCAGCAGAGTCGATTGGGTGGAGAGAACACGAGCTCAGCTGAGGCAATTGTGAATTATTTGCGGCGAATTCGGAGTCGAATCTCACGCAGAGATGGAGAAACGCAGAGGGAGAAGCGACGGAATGCTACTTCTCCCAGCCTACGTGCTTGTGGTGCAGCAGGCCGATCTGGCGACCGTCCACTTGGACGGTGATGCGGAGCGGCATTTTAACTTTATGGAGCGACTCGATGCCAGCTCGCGTCAGGGAACGGCAG
>JBLHLE010000499.1:0-5964 GCA_047620805.1 Pirellulaceae bacterium | reverse complement strand
AAAAGTATGTCGGTCGAAGAAATGCTCGCAGCCGCCCGTGGAGAAAAGTCGGGGACAAAACCCGTAGCAGTCGAACCAGAACCCGCAGCAGTCGAACCAGAACCCGCAGCAGTCGAACCAGAACCCGCAGCGGCTGCGCCCGCTCAAGATGACGGCGACATTCCCACCGACATCGCTGGCGTTCTGGCTTGGTGCCGACAGCACGACGGTAGCTAAAGTAATTTGCCCCGCGTAGTTACTTCGCACGTAATGACGTCACCCGCGATTACTTCGCGTTATTTCACTTGCAACATTCGCTCCAACGCTACCAAGGACCACTTGGTGGTCTCATCATCCACTTCGATGATATTCACAGGAGTACCTGCTTCCAGGTTTTCCAAACTCCAGCACAAGTGCGCTAAGTCGATGCGGTACATCGTGGCACACATGCAAACCACGGGCGAAAGAAAGTGAATCTCTTGTTCGGGATGCTCTTCCTTTAAACGATTTACCAAATGCAGCTCGGTGCCGATCGCCCATTTCGAACCGGCGGGCGAGTTGCGGACGGTCTCGATGATCTTGCCGGTCGACCCCGAAACATCCGCCAAATCATTCACTTCCTGTGGACACTCGGGATGCGCGAGAATTTTAATGCCCTCGTGTTGCTCGCGGAACAAAGCTACGTGCTCGGCTTTGAACATTTGGTGCACGCTGCAATGTCCCTGCCACAAAACAACTTTGCTGTTCTGAATCGCCTCTTCCGTATTGCCACCAACCGCCTCGTCGTATGGATTCCAAACGGGCATCTGCTCGTTGGTAATCCCCATCTTCAATGCCGTGTTGCGTCCCAAATGTTGGTCGGGGAAAAACAGCACGCGACTGGTACGCTTAAAAGACCACTCGAGAACGGCCGCAGCGTTGCTGGAGGTACAGACGATTCCGCCGTGCTTGCCACAAAATGCCTTCAGGCTGGCCGCTGAATTGATGTAGGTAACGGGCGTGATATCGTCGGTATCAATCAACTCGCCCAGGTCTTCCCAGACGTTTTCCACTTGGTCAATTGCGGCCATGTCTGCCATCGAACATCCGGCCGCCATATCGGGAAGGATCACCGTTACTCGCTGACCACTGCGTTCTGCCAACTTCTCGGGTCGGTTGGCAAGGATATCGGCCGTCTCCGCCATGAAGTGAACACCGCAAAAAACGATACTGCGACAGTCGCTACTCGACGCGGCCATTTGACTGAGCTGATAACTATCTCCGCGCAGATCACTCTGCGCAATCACTTCATCCTGTTGATAATGATGCCCCAGGATGAGCAATTCAGAGCCCATATTCTTCCGGACGGCTTTAATCCGTTCGGTAAGTTGCTCGTTGTCCATCGACTTGTAGGGTGCTAGCTCAAATTTGGCGTTCCCATCTAACGCGATGCTCATGAAATCGCTTTCTTGGTTCTATAGCAGGTTGAATTGATACGACTTCGAGTCGGACGCGACATTATACGGAGTTTTATGTAGCTGTGCAGGGAAGGAAACTTCCCCCCACGGCGTTATTGGGAGGCTATCGCCATCCAAATACAGATTCGACAATCGAAACAAAATGTTCCTGTCAGACGGGATAGGCAAAGTTTGACGGCCTAGAAGCCGATAGAAAGAGTGGAAACAACAATTTGACCAATGGTGCTGCGCAGATGGGAAATCTCTCCCCAGAATTAGCGACTCAAATCGTCGAGCGATGTGAATCCGGTACGGAAAAGATCGCAGCCGCACTGGAACGCGCCTTCGGGTCGGAGTTTCATGTGCTGTTCGACGACGAATTGACGGTTTCGCTGACAGCCAACGATTCACCCTTGTGGGGACAAGGACTAGTGATGTTAATCGGATATGGGGATGCCTATATTCTGCTGGCGATTCCGGAACAATCGGGACTCCTGCCCGATTGGTACGCGGCGCCCAAGCCGAGTCAAAAACTCAAGCTTGAGACCCTGGTAGCCGAATTGGCGGCGGCCTTGCTGCCGGAAGACGTCCTCACGACGAGCGCGGCGCATCAATGCGTGCCCGATTTGCAAGGAACGCTGGCGGCAGGTGGAGTCAACGACAGCTCCTCCAAAGCCTACCTCGTTTTGTCCTCGGACGACAAGCAAGCGACGCTCGGAGTCGTCTTGGAAGTTCCCCGCGCGGACGCCGTATTTCGACTAAGCGCGAACGACATCGAACAGGCAAACGGGAGCTGGGCCCTGCCGCCATACGAGTCGCTGGAAGAAGGGCTGGCGCTTCTTCCGCCCTATGTGCGGAGCCTGCTGAAGATCAAACTTCCCGTCCGGGTTACCTTGGCACAACAAAAGCAACCTCTCCATCGCATTGCCGAAATCAATTACGGTTCTTTGATTCAGTTTGAAAAATCCTGCGATGAAATGCTGACACTCGAAGTGGCTAACCACAAGATCGCCGAAGGAGAAGCCGTCAAAGTCGGCGATCGATTTGGGCTGCGGATCACCTCAATCGCGTTACCGAAAGAACGCTTCAGTAAACTCAAGCGTACTGGCGAGTAGCGGCGAAAGAATGGGTGAAAGGGGACGGGAGCCAATAGTGCAAAGCACCCGTAGGGCCGTTCCGGCTATTGGCTCCCGTCCCCTTTCACAATCACAATCCCTTTCACAATGTAAACGTAATTCTTATTGTGGACGAATGACGAACTACTAGACCCGCTATTTTCGATTGGCGTTTTTGGTATTCGGATTCGAGCTAACATTGGGCTGTTCTGGCTTGCTCTTCAATTTAGACTGAATCATGTCGTACAAAGAAAAACGCAAATCATCGCGTTGCTTGTCGATTTGACGATTGATCTTGGCGACCAATTTCTGGGGCTCGTCCACTATCCTATCTTCCAGGACTTCGCGGACACCTTTGCCAAGTTGCTTGGAAAGTGTTCCACCTAATCGACTCACGTCTTTCACGCGAAATTCAACTATCTCCAACTTCGCGTCGTCTACCCGGGGATCCAAGACGACATCCGGAGGCAGCTTGCTTGGATCGAACTGCATTCGCATGAAACATTCCATGTGTAGTTTCACGCGTGCTTCCGCGTCAACGCTTAGACTGATCAACTGCACGCCTAACTGCCATTGAGACAAGCGGCCAGAAATTCCTAGATGAGCTTCGGCGTCGACTTCAAATTTAACGCCATCTTCGTGCTGGCGAACGTGGACGATATCCAACTTGAATTCATCCGGCGAGAGATTCTTGATTTCATACTTCTTCCAAGTTCCATGATTGACCGCTTTTTTTCGGCGCTTCGTTTTGATCTGAAATCCATCTCTGACAATGTGCAAACCGTCCCATCGCTCTTTTGTCTTCCCCCAATCTTTTGTATTCTCGTAGTGCATCGGAATAGCTTTGCGGGCGATGTCGATCAACAGACCATCCATCGATTCGATCGCTTCTGCATCCGTGAATTCCAGCAAGCTGCCTTGCTTCGCGGCGGCCTTTTTGTTGCTGAGAACGGACGGTGAAGTAGCTGGTGCGTGGTTCGCCGGAGCCGTCAATTGTGGCGTTTGTTCGGCGGCATTACGGCGAGATCCCTCAGGGCCGGTCTCTGGACTCGGAGCCGCGAGAGTTGGCGCGTCCAACAATGGAGGTGGTGGTGCCTGGGCAGTTGCTAGCGAAACTCCAACTGACACCGCAACCAGCCAAGTCATCACCGATGGGCGGATTTTGCAAAACATGGCCCACTTTCGACTAATCAACGCTAGCATTTGCTTCTCCGTAAGAGCTTTGGGAGGGTGTTGAGCGGAATATACCGTTCCCAAAACCTCGCCATATTTCTGTTATCGGTCCAGAACGCTGCATTGTGTAAACTTACGTCACGAGGGATACTTTATTTGCCGCGTGCCCGAAATGTGGCGGCTTTCCAAACTGCAGCCTGCTAACACGTCAAACGTATTCGACACCATGATTTTGATCATCGACAACTATGACTCCTTTACGTACAACCTCGTGCAAAGGTTGGGGGAAATCGACGCTTCTTTGGAGATCGCGGTCCATCGCAATGACCAGATTACTGCAGAGGCAGTGGAAGCCCTAAATCCATCCCACCTGATTATCTCGCCCGGGCCGTGTACGCCCAACGAAGCTGGCAACTCAATGGATTGCATTAAACGGATGTTTGGCAAGCTGCCAATTTTGGGCGTTTGTTTAGGACATCAGTCGATCGGCCAAGTGACGGGTGGAACAATCGTTCGCGCCAAGCATTTGATGCATGGCAAGACGGATCAGATTCACCACGACGACAAGGGGATCTTTGCAGGACTCCCCAATCCGTTCACTGCCACTCGATATCACAGCTTGGTGATTCGGCCAGACACTTTGAACGAAGATTTCGACGTGGCTGCGTGGGCGAAGGCACCGGATGGCTCGACGGAAATCATGGGAATTCGCCACAAGACGCTGTTGGTCGAAGGCTGGCAATTTCATCCCGAGAGCTTCTTGACGGAATGCGGGCACGAGTTACTCGGACGGTTCATTCGCCAACAGCAGCCAGCATGATTTCTGTAGATCAAGCGCGAGAGTACATTGCAAATCAGATCGAATTGCAAGCCGACGAATCGATCGACCTAGCCGATGCACTCGAGCGGATTCTGGCGATCTCGGTTGACTGCACCAGCGACTCTCCACCGCACGACAAATCCTTGATGGACGGTTATGCCGTTTCGGCGGACAGCTACCAGCGCGGCAAACGCCTGCGCGTCGTGGAACAGGTCGTAGCGGGCCAAGTCCCAAGTTTTCCCATCGATTCTGAGACAGCGACTCGCATCATGACAGGAGCGCCAATTCCCACTGGCGCGACCTGCGTTGTGATGGTCGAGTTATCGCAAATAGAGTCAATCGGCGAGGACGAATTTGTGACGCTCGATGCTGAGCACGTTACGGCCGGACAGAACATACTTCCCCGCGGTCGAGTGATGCGGGCGGGCGAAACCGTGATCGATCGAGCTACGACAATTAGTCCAGCCGTTATTGGATTGCTGGCCGAAATCGGTTGTCCTCAGGTTAACGTATACCGCCAGCCGAGAGTTGCGATCCTGTCGACGGGCAACGAGCTCGTAGACCACTGGCAGCAACCCGGCCCTGGCTGCATCCGCAATAGTAACGGCCCCATGATCGCCGCTTCGGTTCGACGTGCCGGAGGTGAACCGGTCGAGTTGGGAATTGCCACCGACGATGAAGCGAGTTTGCGCGCCGCTGTTAAAGAGGGCCTGAAGTGTGATGTGTTAGTGATGTCCGGCGGAGTCTCTGCGGGCGTCTTAGATTTGACGCCACAGGTGCTGGCCAGTTGCGGAGTCGAGGAGATCTTCCACAAGGTAAATTTAAAACCGGGTAAGCCCCTCTGGTTTGGCAAGGCAAACAACACTGAAACGAACAAGCCAACCCTGGTCTTTGGGCTGCCGGGAAACCCCGTCAGCGGTTTCGTTTGTTTCGAGTTATTTGTACGCTACGCGATGTGGGCCATGACGGGGCAGGGGAGTGGTTATTGGCAGCCGAGAACAGCGCGACTCTCCCAGCCGTTTCAACAAGAAGGGCGACGTGACACCTACTACCCTTGTCGGTTCATCGACGATCGGGGAACGATTGTCGAGCCGCTCGGATGGAAAGGTTCAGCCGACTTGCGGACGATCGCACAGGCAAATGGATTGATCTTTTTTCCCGGAGAGACGCGGCTGTACGAATTGGATTCCGAGGTGACGGTCTACCCCTTATAAGTCGCAGGATGCTATGAGCCGTAAGCAGAAGGACAAGAAGTCGTCTTCCAATTCTGAGTCCCCAACAGACGGACCCAAAAGAAACGACCCAAAAAACTCGCAGCCTAAAGTCCCCCAGTCCAAGTCTGTTGCAAAGGCGCCGCGGGCTCCGTGGCATCAGTCTACGATTTGGCTGGGCCTTTTTAGTAGCATCGCGCTGTACGTTGCATCTCCACCGCTTAGCTTGC